>DASSBO010000422.1:0-2831 GCA_035698655.1 Streptomyces sp. | reverse complement strand
TGAGCCGCCGCCCGCACCCGCAGATCGCCGACCTGCACCCTGGCTACGCCGCCCTGGTGATGGCCACCGGCAGCGTCTCCACCGGCTTTCACCTCTTCGGGTGGTACGTCCTGTCGGACGTCCTGCTGGCCGTGGCCGCCGCAGCCTTCGTTGTTCTGCTGGCGGACTACGTCTGGCGGGCGGTCGGCTATCCGCGACGCCTGCTGGCCGACGCCGATGACCCGGGCCGTGCCTTCGGCTACTTCACTCTCGTGGCCGCACCGAATGTGCTGGGCACCCGACTGGCACTCGACGGCCACGTGCTCACGTGCGCCGTGCTCGCCGTCGCCAGCGTCCCCGTCTGGCTCGTGCTCACCTACGCCGTGCCAGGTTCGATGATGGTGGGTCACCGCCGGGAGGCGGTGCTGCCCAGGCTCAACGGCAGTTGGTTCATGTGGGTGGTGGGCACTCAGTCGCTGGCGGTCGCGACGGTCGCCGTCGCCGCGGGAACGCCCGACCTGACGGCCGCGCTGGTTCCGCTGGCGGTGGCGTTCTGGGGCATCGGGGTGATCCTCTACCTGATGCTGGTCGGCGTGGTCACCGTCCGGCTGCTCGACAGCCCGGTCACCTCGCACGCTCTGAGTCCCACGTACTGGGTCTACATGGGCGCGACCGCGATCAGCGTGCTCGCCGGTTCGCGCATCCTGGCGCTGCCCGCCCCGCTGCCCGTCCTGGAGGAGACCCGGGCGGTGATCTCCGGCCTGTCGTTCATGCTGTGGGCGTTCGGCACCTGGTGGATCCCGCTCCTGCTGGCCTGGGGTGTGCGGCGGCACCTGGTGGAGCGGGAACCGGTGGCCTACGAGCCGACGCTGTGGAGCATGGTCTTCCCCCTCGGCATGTACGCGGCGGCGAGCGCCGACTACGGCCGGGCGACCGGTCTCGACTTCATGGTGGACATCGCCCGGGTGGAGGTGTGGATCGGCTTCGCCGCGTGGCTCGCGGTGGCCGCCGCCATGGCCCGGGCGCTCCTGCGCCCCCGACGCACGGTGTGAACGCTGCCTGCCGGCAGCGATGTCGACGCTACGACGAGAATGTGCGGCTGAATCACGTCGTAGCGTCGACACCGGCAACGTGCTCATCCGAGTCAGCGGGCGGAAAGCCGCCGGGACCCCACCATCGCGCGGGCACGCTTCACCCTTGACGGTAAACCGGGGAACCCAAACCCTGCGCCGAAGCCCACGGCAAGTATCCAGTCGCCTGGTTCCGGCGTCATCCGGGCAGGTGGCAGCGGCGCCCGGAGTCCACCCGAGGGCTCCTTCATGTCTCTTCCGCGCACTCGGGCCATCATGTCGGCTTTGCGGTCGATCACACCGCGAGCTGATGTACCGTTAGTAGTGACCTGCTTCGCCTGCGTGACGGCGAAGGCGGCCCAAGGCCGGTGCTGACAACACCGGCCAAGGGCCTTCACCGACGAGTGGAAGCGACCCACTGACGATGCACACCGAGCTTAACGCGCCCCCGCGCGCCCCCTTCCTGCAAACGCCCGAAGCGCTCATCGACTCCGGGGAACTCACCGACTCCGCGCTGCGGCTGCTGCAGGCCATGGTCAAGCTGCCGCCGCGTAACGCCCGCAACAGCGACGCCGTCGCGCGGAGCGTGCGGATGGGCAAGGAAAAGCGCAATGCCGCCCGCAAGCTGCTGCGCGCGCAGGGGCACTGGCACGCGCGCAAGCGGCAGAACGCGGCCGGGGAGATCCGCGACCAGCGGCTGGCGTCGCTGGTGCCGCTGCGCACCCGAGAGGAGGTGGCCGCCGGCTGGGCGGCGGCGGAGGAGGCCGCCCGTCTCGGCAAGGACACCGCCGCCTCGCGGCGGTTGGGCGTGCGGATCCTCAACTCGCGCGAGTGGCAGCGCGACCCGGCCGCCGGTCCGCCCACCGGCCGGACGGACCGGCGGCGCCCCCTGGCGGGGGAGAAGACGGTGAGAAGCCAGACCCCCCTCCCCGTCCCCGCGAAGGCCGTCCCCATGAAGGACGGCGATGGCGGCGAACTGCCCGCGCTGACCGGGCCGCTGGCCCACTACGCGCAGGAGGCCGAACGCGTCCTGCTGCGGCTGCGCACAGCGTCCCCGACGCCGCTGGTCCTGGCGGTGGGCGACGCCCGCGACCTGTCGCACATCGCCGGGCACTACCTGCTGCGCGGCGAGAGCCCGGAGACGATCCGGGCTGCGCTCACCTCCGGCCTGCCCGAGGGCGGCGTGCACTCCCCACGCGGCTTCGCGCGCCGGCGCCTGCTGCGCTACCTGCCGCCGGTCCCCTCCTGGCAGCGCCAACGGGCGATGGACCCGCCACCGCGCCCGGCCCCGAAACCGGTCCGCACGTGCCCGGACACCCCGGCCCGCGCGGCGAACGGCCCCGCCGACCTGATCACCCGCGGCGCCGGCTGGCGCGCCGCCTTCGCCGCCACCCAGCGCCAAGACGAAGGGCGCACCCGCGCGGTCGCCGACTGCAACTGATCTCGTCCCGGAAATGCGCCGAGCCAGGCTCCCGGTCTGCCCCAGGCCACCTGGCTCCACTTCCGGGGCCCACGGCCACCGACTCTTCCGCCACGTTACTCCGCGTGCGATCACGGCTCCACTGGAACGCTGCCGGTGGCAGGACCCCGCGTGCGGCAAGGCGCCAGACGAGGCGCGGGGTGCCGGCGGCGTCAGGTGGCGGCGGCGTCCTCGACGCCCGGGATGGGGTGGGTGGCGGGGAAGTCGGACGCCATGGCGTTCACGCCGTGCTGGGGGTGCGCCAGCGGGACGAAGTCCTGGCGGTCGGCGGACTTCGCCGCCGTGTCCAGGCCCATCACCCG
>DASSBO010000421.1:0-2053 GCA_035698655.1 Streptomyces sp. | reverse complement strand
CCGCTGCTCGTCGCGGCACTGATCGTCCTCGCGCTGGCCAACCTGCTGTCCGCATTGGCTCCCGACTACACCGTGCTGCTGATCGGGCGGGTGCTGGCCGCCGCGGGAGCCGCCGGCTACACACCCACTGCGGGCGCGGCGAGCGCGTCCCTGGTCCGCCCGGAGATGCGGGCCCGTGCCCTGGCCGTGGTGATCGGCGGACTCACGGTGGCCACGGCGGTCGGCGTGCCCCTCGGGAACGCCGCAACACAGTGGATGGGCTGGCGCACGGCTCTCGGCGCGGTGGCCGCCCTGTGTGCGGTCTGCGCGGTGGGAGTCCTCGCCGTCATGCCCTCGCTGCCCGGCAGCCCGCGGGTGCCGCTGAGCACCCGGCTTGCGGTGCTGCGCAAGCCGGGTATTCCTGCGGTGCTGTCGCTGACGACACTGGGCATGGCCGCCTGTTACACCGCCTATGCCTACAGCGTCCCGGCGCTGAACGCGGTCGGTGTCAAGTCCACAACGGTGACGCTGGTGCTCTTCCTCTACGGACTCGGCGCCGTGGTGGGCAACTTCTTCTCCGGCCAGGCCACGGACCGTATCGGCGCGGTCGGTGTGCTCACCGTGGGCTACACGGTGATGGCGGCGACCTTCGCGGTCCTGGCCTGGCTGGCCGCGACCTCCACCCACATCGTCGCCCTGGCCGCCGCGATGGCCTTCACCTGGGGTGCGAGCAGTTGGTGCCAGACCCCGGCGCAGCAGCACCGGCTGATCGCCGTCGCCCCGCAGGAGGCACCACTGGTGGTCTCGCTCAACTCCTCGGGCATCTACCTCGGAATCGGCCTCGGAACGGTGCTGGGCGGGCTGACCCTGCCCACGGGGGTGTGGCTCACCTACGCGCTCGGCGGCCTCGTCGCCCTGGTTGCCCTGGCCTGGCTGCGCATCAAGGCGCAGCCGATCGACGGTGAAGGCGCCGGTGGCCGGCGATGACCCTCACAGTGCCCGAACAGACAACCGGTGCCGACTGTCTCATGCGTGCCCTCTTGGCCACAGGAACGAACGTGGTGTTCGGCATGCCCGGCGGCGCGATCCTTCCTGCCTACGACGCCCTGCTGCACACGCCGGAACTGCGTCACGTTCTGGTCCGCCACGAACAGGGTGCCGGTTACGCGGCCGCCGGGTACGCACAGACGACCGGACGGGTCGGGGTATGTATGGCGACCTCCGGTCCTGGCGCGACCAACCTCGTGACGGCCGTGGCCGACGCCTACGCACACGAGGTGCCCATGGTGGTGATCACCGGCCAAGTGCCCGCCTCTCTCCTCGGAAAGGACGGCTTCCAGGAAGTCGACATCTGCGGGCTCACGCGGAACGTGACACGGCACAACTTCCTCGTGACCGACGCCTCCCGGATCACGGCCTGGGTGGCGGACGCGTTCGCCATCGCCGCAGGCGAACACCCCGGCCCGGTGCTGGTGGACATCACCAAGGACGCCCTGCAGAGTTCCGTCCTCACAGCCGACCTGCCGCCCGCTTCACCCGTCCGTACGCGCGGTTTCCCGGACTATCCGCAGGCGGGTCTCCCGCACCCGGACGGGCTGTCGGCATCCGGAGTCGTCGACGCACTCGAACAATGCCGGGGGGACCAGACCGTGTTCGTCACCGGCGGAGGCCTGGCTCGGGCTACCGCGGAACGCCTCCCAGGACCGCAGACGATGCACACGCCCGGCTACGCGGTCCCGGCCGCCATCGGCGCCGCGTTCGGCAATCCCGGACACACGGTATGGGCGGTCACCACTGCGGCCTGCTTCCTGACCACCGGCAGGGAGCTGGTGACGGCCGCGGTGAACGGCGTCGCCGTGAAGGTCGCCGTCCTGCGGGACCGGCAGGACACCGCCGTCGACCTCGTCGGGATGGCCGAGGCCATGGGTTGTGCCGGGCTGCGCTGTCACCGTGCCGCGGAGTCGGAAACCACTGTCCGGCAGGCGACGGCGGTGCAGGACCGACCGGTCCTGGTCGACTTCGCCCTCACGGAGCCCCCCGGCTGAGGCACGGTCCCCGCCCGGGAACCGCACCG
>DASSBO010000420.1:0-20472 GCA_035698655.1 Streptomyces sp. | reverse complement strand
CCGCCGGACAGTGCGCTGGTGCAGGCGAAGGTGGCCAGCCAGACGGCGCCTATCGCCATCCAGAACTTCGGCCGTCTGTGCAACTGCCCGGTCGGGCCGGCGGCCTGCCGCGGCTGCTGGTAAGGGTTCGAAGCGGGCGGCGGCGCAGGGGACTTGGGGTTCATCGAAGGCTCCGCGGTACGTGAGGGATATGTGGTGAAGATGTGATGACGGCAAGACCTTCGACAGTGCGCGGGGGTTGCCCCCGGGGTGGGTAAAAAGTGCGGGCAGCCTGCCGGGAAACCGGCCCGTGGCGGTCTTCGGCGGGGGCGGGGGCGCTGGTTCGGGCGGGCGGCGGGGTGCGGGTCGGTGCCGCGTCGGGCAGGGCCGGAGCGAGCGCCTCAATGCTCCGCCACACTGGGTCTGACCTGCGGATATCGCGCTCTGGCCGTACGCTCGCGGGACAGCGAGAGGGGTGCCGGATGGACCGGAGTGTGCGGGGTGTCGAGGACGTGTTGCGGCTCATGGACGGGCTGTTCGCGCCCGGCGCCGACAGGTGGACGGCCGGAGGGGGAGGAGCCGACTGGTGGGACACGTTCTACGCAGAGCGCGACAAGCCCGTGCCGTTCTTCGTCGACAAACCCGACGAGAGCCTTGTCTCGTACGTCGACCGCGGGCTCGTCCGGCCGTGCCGGGCGCTGGACCTCGGGTGCGGGCCGGGGCGCAACTCCCGGTATCTGGCGGCGGAGGGCTTCGACGTCGACGCCGTCGACCTGTCACCGGCCGCCGTCGCGTGGGCCGAGGAGCGGGCCAGCGACGCGACGCAGGTGGGCGACCGCATCCGGTTCCACTGCGGCGACGCCTTCGCCATGACCGGCCTGCGCGGGCCGTACGACCTCGTCCACGACTCCGGCTGCTTCCACCATCTGCCGCCCCACCGGCGGGTCAGCCACCTCGCGCTGCTGGACGAAGTCCTCGCCCCCGGCGGGTACTTCAGCCTGTCCTGCTTCGCCGCGGGCGCGGGCGGCTCAGGCTCCGAACTGGACGACGCAGAGCTGTACCGCACGGGCCGGCTGCACGGCGGACTCGCCTACACGCCCGACGCGCTGCGCCGCATCTTCTCCGACCTGGACGAGATCGAACTGCGCCGCATGCGCGACGAGCCGGCCGACTCACCGCACTTCGGCGAGCCGTTCCTGTGGACGGCCCTCTTCCGCCGCCCACAGGCGGCCTGACGTCACAGCGGCACCCAGTCCGGCCACGCAGGCGGCACGTTGCTCGCCGGGCACACCCCCGGCGGCCCGTGACGGCCGGCCGGCGTGCCGACGACGGCCACGACACCCCAGACCAGGCTCACGCACACCGTCACGACGAGGAGGGCCGGCAGGAGGGCGCCGACCCTTCTCCGGAAGCGGCAGGCCGCCATCCGGCCGGCACCCAACCCGATGGCCGCGTAGGCGCAGCCGCCGAGGACCAGCGCCGGCAACCAGACGAACAGCAGCCCGAAGCGGTCACCGGGCTCGAAGGCGGTGGCGCAGTATGCGCGCGCCCACACCGCCGTGTACCACGCGCCGGCGCCGCATGCCGCCCCGAGGCAGGCCGCGCCCATCCAGGGCAGCAGCGGGTGCCGCCGCGGCGTCGGCGTCAGGGGGTCGTCGGGTGGACGGTGACGAACGACGCGCGGGGGCGCGTCCCGTCCGGCGAATCCCAGGCCGTGGTGACGTGGCCGCCGGGGGCGGCAGCAGTCGCCGGTCGCAGGATGCGGCACACGCGGACCGTCACCCCCGCATCCGTCTCCAGCGCCGTGCCGTCCGCGCCGTCCGTCACGGACAGCACCGCCGACGCGGCCGTCAGGCCCGGCAGGGACAGTTCCGCGACCACCGACGGGTCGGGAGTGTCGCTCACGTTCTGCGCCTGCGGTTCCGCCTCCCCCGCGAGCAGCGCGAACAACTGCGCCACCAGCACCGGGTCGTGGACGCCGTCGTAGACCCAGCGCTTGCCGAGGACGCCGTGCTCGGCCGTGCCGAGCAACGCACCCTCGGCACCTGACAGCGCCGCGTCCCGGTACGTCAACGGCACGTGGTACGTGAGCGGTGTGTCGCCGGACTCGTCGTGGACGACCATGAACTCAAGACCCACTTCGCCGGCCGGGTCGTCGAGCCGGAAGCCGCCGACCCGGCTCAACTGCGGCCGCGCGGCGCGGCCCTGGAACCACGGCTGCCGCGGCAGCCAGCCGTCCAGCAGTTCCAGCTTGGTGGGCGTCATCGTCGTGCGGTGGATGAAGGACATGCGGCACATCCTGGCACGGCGATCACGCCGTTAGGCTGCCGTCATGCGGATCGACGACGTCACCGACATTCTGCGCGAGGCGGCCGAGACGGTGGTGCTGCCGCGGTTCCGGGCGCTCGGGGAGCGGGACGTCGCCGAGAAGGCGCCCGGCGAGGTCGTCACGGTCGCGGACCGGGAGGCCGAGGAGCTGATCAGCCGGCGGCTCCGCGGCTTGCGGGACCTGCCGGTCGTCGGGGAGGAGGCGACGGCCGCCGACCCGAAGCTGACCGACGCCCTGCGGGAGGCCCCGGCCGCGTGGCTGGTGGATCCGCTCGACGGAACGTCGAACTTCGTTGCGGGCCACACCGACTTCGCGGTGATGGCGGCGCTGGTCCGCAGCGGAGAGACCGTCGCCTCGTGGATCGTGCAGCCGGTGAGCGGCCGCGCGTACGTCGCCGAACAGGGCGCGGGCGCCTGGCGGGACGGCGAACAGGTCCGCCGTGAACCGGCGCCCGCCGATCCGGCGCGCATGCACGGCGCCGCGCTCACCCGCTTCCTGGCCCCCGAGGCCCGCGCACACGTCCAGGCGGCGGCGCCCCGCTTCGGCGCCCTGGGCCCGGGCGTCTCCTGCGCCGGCGTGGACTATCCGCGACTGGTGGACGGCGAAGAGGACTTCGTCCTTTTCCACCGCACCCTGCCCTGGGACCACGCCCCCGGCACCCTTCTGTTGCGCGAGGCCGGCGGCACCGCCCGCCGCCCGGACGGGACTCCGCACCGGCCGGCGGACGACGGCGTCGGTCTGCTGAACGCCGCCGACCCGGCCTGCTGGGAGACCGTCCGGGCCCTGCTGCTGCCGTGACGCACGGGGATGCTCAGCGCGAGGCGGACGCCGTGTCCGCCGGTTCGGGCGCCGCCGCCCGGGACGACGCGGTCCGCGACCGCTGGTGCAGGAGGCCCGCCCCCACCGCCACCGCCGTCACGACGAGCGTCAGCAGCATCGAGTGCCGGCTCCCGCTGTCGAAGACCATGCCGCCGAAGACCGCCAGCAGCACGACCAGCACCACCACACTCAGGTACGGGTAGCCCCACATCCGCACGCTCAGCGCCTCCGGCCGCTCCCGCTCCAGCCGTGCCCGGCCGCGCAGGTGCGTCACGGTGATGCCGAGGTAGATGACCAGGGCGATCGACCCGGACGACTCCAGCAGGAAGTCGAAGACGGTCGTCGTCGGCAGGAAGTAGTTGGCGACGACGGTGGCCAGCCCGACGCTGGAGGCCAGCAGCAGCGCGGGGACGGGCACGCCTTTGCCGGTCGTGCGTCCCAGTGCCGCGGGCGCCTCGCCGCGCCGGGCCAGGCTGTAGAGCATCCGGGAGGAGGAGTAGAGCCCGGAGTTGAGGCAGGAGAGCACGGCGGTCAGCACGACGACGTTCATCACCGGCGCCGCGTAGGGGATGCCAAGGCTCTCCAGGACGGCGACGAACGGGCTCTCGGTGACGGCCGTCGCGTCCCACGGGATCAGTGTGACGACCACCGCCATCGACCCGATGTAGAAGAGCAGGATCCGCCACACGACGCTGCGCATCCCGGCCCGCACCGCCTGAGCCGGGTGCTTGGCCTCGCCGGCGGCGATGGTGATGGCTTCGGTGCCGAAGTAGGAGAAGAAGATCACCAGTGATGCCTGCAGCACCGCGAGCCAGCCCTGCGGCGCGAACCCGCCGTGCCCGGTGAGCCGGGTCAGGCCCGGCGCGTCGTGCCCGGGGAACGCTCCTAGCATCGCGGCCAGCCCGATGAGCAGGAAGACGGCGATGGCCGCCACCTTGATCATGGCGAACCAGAACTCGAAGCCGCCGAAGGACTCCACCCGCGTCGCGTTGACGGCGATCAGCGCGCCCATCACCACCAGCGCGGCCAGCCAGGTCGGCACGGACGGCAGCAGCTGGTGGGCGATGGCCGCGCCGGCACACGCCTCGAAGCCGATGACCACGCACCAGTGGTAGGCGTACAGCCAGCCCACGGACAGCCCGGCCCACGGGCCGAGCTCGCGGCCCGCGTAGCTGGAGAACGAGCCGGTCTCCGGCTGGGCGACGGCCATTTCGGCCAGCATCCGCATCACCAGGACGATCAGCGCGCCGATGACGGTGTAGACGATCAGGACGGCGGGCCCTGCCTGGTGGATCGCCTCCCCGCTGCCGACGAACAGGCCGGCGCCGATCACACCGCCGATCGCGATCATGGTCATCTGCCGGTTGCCCAGCGCGCCCCGCAGGTGTGCGGAGCTGCTGTCGCGGTGGGGTGGCTGCATGGGGAGTCCTGACTGTCGGCTGTCGGTTCATGCAATGAGACTTGCATTAGTTGGTACGCGTGCAATTCTCGTATCGTCAAGAGGCCGCACGTCCCCGTCGGAGAGAATTCGCCCATGGCCTCCGTTCCGCAGACCCCGCCGCGCACCTACGACGAACTGCTCGCCGAGCTGCACCGGCGCGGCAGCGCCCTCACCCGCTCGCAGCGGCTGCTCGCCGACCGCGTGATGGCCGACCCGGAAGGCGTCGCCTTCATGACCGTCTCCGAACTGGCCGCCGCCGTCGGCGTCAACGAGGCGACCGTCGTGCGCTTCGCGTCCGGCCTGGGCCTGGACGGCTATCCGGGGCTGACCCGGCTGTGCCGCGAGCGGCTCCGCGAGCAGGCCCAGCTGCTGCGCCGGTACAACAACCTCGAGCAGCTCGGCGCCGAGGGCGCCGACCTGCTGGAGCGCACCGTCGCGCTGGACCGCGCCAACATCACCCGCACCTTCGCCCAGGTCTCGCCCGAGGCCTGGGACGAGGCGGTGCGGGCGCTCGCCGAGGCACCGCGTGTGCACGTGCTGGGCCTGCGCAAGTGCCATGCGCCCGCCTACCTGCTGGGTTACCTGCTGGGCATGCTGCGCGAGGACGTCGAGACGGTCACCGGCGGCGCGGGTGCGCTGACCGACGAGCTGCGCCGGATCCGCGAGGGCGACGCGTTCGTCGCGCTGTCCATTCACCGCTACAGCGCCGAGACGGTGCGTGCCGCGGCCTGGGCGCAGGCCCGCGGCGCCCGCTGCCTGGCCCTGACCGACAACCCCTCCTCTCCGCTGGCGACGACGGCCGATCAGGTGTTCTACGTGGACGCGGCCGGTCCGGCCGTGCTGCGTTCACTGACGGCGTTCACCTCCCTGGTGCAGGCGCTGGCGGCGGGTGTCGCGCAGGAGTTGGGGCACGAGGCCCGCTCGACGCTGCTGCGCGAGGAGCAGTTGCTCGAGGAGTTCGGGGTGTACGAGGCGCCGGAGCGCTGACACCGGCCCGCGTCCGCCTCCCGGCTCAGCCCGCCCCGGTCAACGCCGTCAGGGCGCCGTGCAGTTGTTCCAGCGAGGCGGCGATCCACGGAAGTGCGAGCGGGTCGTCGCCGTGCAGCGCCTGCCACCGCTCCTCGTCGGTCTCGCCGTAGAGCAGGCTGGTGGCCACCCGCACACGCAGCGCCTCCGGTGTGTCGCCGAACGCCTCGCCGGGCAGCACGCCGACGCCGTGCTCTTCCAGCAGGACGCGGGCCAGTCCGGCGCCGCCGTCCACACCCTGGGAGCTGAGCACGGCGCCCACCGGGGCGAAGTCGGGGTAGAGGTAGAAACCGGCTTCCGGTGGACGGCAGTCGGCGCCGGCCGCGGTGAACTCGGCGTGCACGGCCCGTGCGACGGTCGCATGCAGCCGGCGTGCGCGCTCGACGTGCGCGAGGACCTCGGGCGGATCGGCCAGCACGTAGCCGGCCGCCGCCTGCATGGGCGCGGCCAGGCTGGACCAGATCTCGCTGGCGATGCCGGTCAGTTCGTCCAGCAGCCGTTCGCCCCACGGCCCCCGCGGTACGCGGGCGAAGCCGATCCGCCAGCCGCCCAGCGCCGCCGACTTGCTCAGCCCGGTCGTCACCACGGTCCGTTCGGGCAGGAACGCGGTGGCCCCGGGGCCGCCGCGTTCCGCGCGGCCTTCGTGCACCAGCTCGCCGTAGATCTCGTCGGCCACGACGGCGAGTCCGTGCCGCTCGGCGATCTCGCACACCGCACGGACGTCTCCGGACCGCGCGATCGTGCCGGTGGGGTTGTCGGGGACGGTCAGCACCAGGACGCCCGGCTGCGCGCCCTCGGCGCGGGCGTCGCGCAGCGCCTGTTCGAGCAGCTCCGGATCGGGGACGCCGCCGGCCTCGGCCGGCACCGGGACCCGGACGGTCGACTTCCCGGCCAGCGCCGCCTGCGCCGCGTAGCTGACCCAGGACGGGCGGGGCAGCACGACATCGCCGGGCAGCGCGCTGAGCAGGGCGAACAGCAGTGGCTTGCTGCCGGGCGCGAAGAGGACCTGTCCGGCGGCGGTCTCCAGGCCGCGCCGGGTGAACCAGCCAGCTGCGGCCTCGCGGGCCTCGGCGGTGCCGACGACGGGCCCGTACCCGTTGCGCCGGGCGGCGTCCGCCAGCGCCGCGGCCATCCCGTCCGGCACGGGCAGGCCCGCCTCCCCGAAGGCCAGGTGCAGCACCTTCTCTCCGGCCGCCCGGCGGGCCTGCAGGGTCTCGTTGACGGCCAGGGTCGCCGAGTGCATGGTCACGGCGCCGCACCCCTTCCGGTGAGCAGATCGACGTCCGACGGCCCGCAGTGGGCCGTCGTTTGCACGAAGAAGGTTATCTGCAATAAAAATTGCACACAAGGGTGCGGGTGTCGCTTCGGGCCGCTGAGCTGGGCCGATGAGGCGGAACTCACATGCTGGACCGGTTTGGGGCGGTCGCAGGGTGCCTGTGAAGGAAACGTGCAGGTGGGCGCGGGGGTGTTGACTCAGGCGCGGGCTCCGGAGATGCCCCGCGGATGCTCGTGTGAGCGGCAACTCAGCTTTTGCGAGCGCGCGTTGTCAGTGTGTGCGCCTATCGTTGTCCTCATGTCCGCCTCCACTCCTTCCCCTCCCGTGTCCACCCGTCCGTCCGCCGATGAGGCGAATGCGGCAATCCGCCGTTTCGTCGCGGGCCGCACGGTGTGGTCGACGGCCGAGCTGGCGGAGCTGGACCGGCTGCGTGCGGTGTGGCGGGCGGCCGTGCAGTCCGCGGTCCGCCGAGCGGCTTAGCGAAGGCCGGTCAGGCCGGGCCGAGCAGCCGTCGTACGGCCCGGTGGGCGCGCTCCACGGCTTCGGTGTCGCCGTGCAGCTGCAGCGCGTGATTGAGACTCATCATCACGCCGTTCAACTCGAAGACGACCTGTTCGGGGTCGGTGTCCGGCGCCAGGTCGCCGTTCGCGACCGCGGTGCGCACGTCCGCCGCCAGCAGCCGCCGCCAGGCGCCGAACTGGCGGCGCAGCAGGTCGCGCACGGGCCCGGTGCGTCCGTCGTATTCGAAGGTGGCGCTCACGAACAGGCAGCCGCCGGGGAAGACGCCACGCTCCAGGTAGGAGATCCACGCGGCGCAGGTCGCCCGCAGTCGCCGGATGCCGGGCTGCTCGGCGCGGGCTGGATGCCAGACCTCCTGGTTGAAGATCACCGACGCCCGCTGCAGCGCCGCCAGTTGCAGCGCCTCCTTGGTGCCGAAGTGGCCCAGCAGCCCCGATTTGCTCAGCTGCAGGTCGGTGGCGAGCCGGCCGATCGTCAGCCCCTCCAGGCCCTCCAGCGACGCCAGGTCGACGCTGCGCTCGATGATCCGCTCGCGGGTCTGCCGGGCTTCGGCTGCGGACTTCCGGGGGCTCATGTGGGCATCCTAACGAGCGGACACCATTTAGAGTCCGACCGATCGGTCGCTATATTGCGGGTATGACGACGACCACACGCATCGCCGCCCTCGGCCACCACCAGCCCGACCACGTCCTGACCAACGACGACCTCTCCCGGATGGTCGACACCAGCGACGAGTGGATCCGCAAGCGCACCGGCATCACCGAACGCCGCATCGCCCGCGAGGAGTCCGTCGCCGACCTGGCCGCAGCCGCGGGCCGCGCGGCGCTGGAGCGCGCCGGTCTCGCGCCGGGCGACGTCGGGATGGTCGTCGTCGCCACCTGCTCCGCGCAGGACCGCTGCCCCTCCATCGCCGCCCAGGTCGCCCGGCGGCTCGGCCTCCCCGCGCCCGTCGCGTTCGATCTGAACAACGGCTGCGCCGGCTTCACCACCGCGCTGGCGACCGCAGACCACGCCCTGCGGGCCGGTGCCGCCCGGCACGCGCTGGTCGTCGGCGCGGAGAAGATGTCCGACGTCACCGACTGGACCGACCGCGCCACCTGCGTGCTGCTCGGGGACGGCGCCGGAGCCGCCGTGCTCAGCGCGGACGAACACGCCGGCGAGCGCGACGGCGCACTCGGTGTCGGCCCGGTCGTGTGGGGCTCGGACCCCTCCCGCGGCGACGCCGTGCGGCTGCTCGGATCCTGGCAGCCGACGTTCGCGCAGGAGGGGCAGTCCGTCTTCCGCTGGGCCACCACCGAGGTGGCACCGCTGCTGCAGCAGGCCTGCGAGCGGGCCGGCGTCGCCCCCGCAGACCTCGGGGCCGTCGTCACCCACCAGGCCAACCTGCGGATCATCGAGGCCATGCTGCGCGGACTGGGCGCCGAGCAGGCGGTGGTCGCCCGTGACGTCGTCGAGTCGGGCAACACCTCGGCCGCCTCGGTGCCGTTGGCGCTCTCGAAGCTCGTCGCACGCGGCGAGGTGCCCTCCGGCGCCCCCACGTTGCTGTTCGCCTTCGGCGGCGGGCTGTCGTGGGCCGGGCAGGTCGTCAGCTGCCCCTGACGTGTCCGTCGTCAGGGCACGGGCACCGGTTCAGCGGCCGGTGCCCCCGCTTTCCGCGGGGCGGCGGCGGAGCACGCAGCCGGCCAGCGAACCGGCCGCTATCAGGGCCAGCACGGACAGCGCCGTCGCCAGCCAGCTCGCGCCGAGCCACTGGCCGCCCAGGTAGCCCAGGCTGACGCTGTAGACGGCCCAGGCCACTCCGGCCAGCGCCGACCACGGCACGAAGTCCTTGGCCCGCCGGTGGGCGGCGCCGGCGGTCAGGCTGACCACGGACCGTCCCGCGGGGGCGAACCGGGCCAGCACGACCAGCGTCCCGCCGCCGCGCGACAGTGCCTGGCCGAGCCGCTGCTGGGCACTCGTCAGCCGACGGGAGCGGGCGATGGCGCGGTCCAGCCGTGCGCCGCCGCGCCAGGCCAGCCGGTAGGCGACCAGGTCGCCCACGACGGAGGCGGCCGCCGCACACACCACGAGAGCCAGCATCTGCACGAGATGGGTCGCGCCCGCCGCCTGCACGGCGGTTCCCGCGGCCGCGGTGCCGGCCGCGGCCGTCGCCGCGGCGACCACCAGCACGCCGCTGGGCAGCACGGGCACGAAGACGTCGAGAAGCACCGAGACGGCCACGAGCGCGTAGATCCACGGGGTGCCGATCACCGGCCCCAACGTCTCAGGCACTGTTCATCCCCCTGTCACACAACTGGCCCCCTGGTCGGCCTCAAGCGTACGCCTGGGTAACTCGAAGCGGCCGGTCAGGGCCGCGTGGCGCTGATCTCACCCGGCCGTGGGACACAGGTGCACCGGTTCGGGGGAGAGCGCGGCCGGTTCCGCCGGCGCACGCAGCGCCGCGCGCGCGACCGCGTCGGTGTCGGTCAGAGTCACGGAGTTGACGCCCGGGCGGGCGCCCGCGGCCGTCACCCAGTGGACGCCCTCGGTCGGCACGCCGACCGCGAAGCGCCGCGGGTGGGGGCGGCCCTGCCGGTCGATCAGCCGGTAGGGCTGCCCGGTGACGTCCAGTCCGCCCGTCTCGTAACCGTCGACGACGTGCGGGCGGCACTCGCCTGCCCGCAGCAGCCCCGTCAGCAGCGGATCGGCCGTGCGCCGCAGGTCGGGTTCGGGCAGCCGCGCCTCGATGAGGGCGGTCACGCGCACCGTGGATCCGGGCACGGCGGGGGAGTGGGCGACGAACGCGCCGTCCTCGGTGTGCACGCACAGCCGCGGCCCGACGACCTCCAGCACGCCGGCCTCGATCAGCGCCGCCATCTCCTCGATCCGGCTGCGCGGCGGGCCGATGGACAGATACGCGTTCAGCGGCGTGTACCAGCGGTCCAGATGGTCACGCCGGGAGGTGCCGGCCAGCCCGCCGTGGTCGACGATCTGCCGCACCTCGTTGCGCAGGTCGCGCAGCACGTCCAGGGCGGCCTTCACCGGCCCGCGCACGTTGCCCTGCCGGGCCTCGGCGACGTCCCGGCGCAGCCGGGCCAGCAGCCAGTCGCGGTGCTCGGCGGTGCCGCCGAACTCCCGCCCCTCGTGCGGGCTGCCGAGCGCCGCCCAGTCCCAGCGCCGGCCGGCGGGGACGCCGAAGTCGTCCAGCACCGCGCGCTCCTCGGGCGTGCCGTGCCGCGTGCCGAGGAAACGCGCGGTGAACTGCCTGGCGCGGCCCGGGTCTTCTCCCAAGCGGTCCGAGGCGAGCAGCGCAGCGTAGTAGACCGTCTCGACCTCCTTGGCGACCAGCGGCCAGACGTCGGTGAGGAAGTCCGGCGGGTCGCCGGACGCCGCGCGCAACTGCAGGGCCGTGACGGTTCCGGGCGTCAGCAGCAGCGGCCGGTGCCGGCCGTGCGGCCCCTTCTCGTTGTCGCCCCGCGCGAGGTAGGGCACCCCACGGCGCGAACCCGCGTACAGCCGGGGCTCCTTGCCGGAGGGCACGTAGCGCAGCCCGGCGCCGTCCCGCTCGAACCGGCCCCCGCGTCCGGTGGTGAGCAGTGCCGTGTGGTCGAAGAAGTTCAGCCCGAGTCCGCGCAGCAGCACCGCCTCCCCGGGGGCGATGGCCGCCAGTTCGGCGGTCACGTCGGCCGGGTTGGCCGGCGGGAGGTGGATCAGCGCGTGCCGGCGGGCGTGGGCGGCGTCCCGCTGTTCGCCGGGTCCGCCCCGCGAGGGCAGGTGTCCCTGGGCGAGGACGACGGCTGCGAGCCCGTGCAGCGTCGTGCCGTCGTCGAGTTCGAGCCGCTGGGTGCCGTCGGCGGTGCCCGCCAGCCGCACGGCCTGCGCGCCGTGCACGGTCACCCGCACCCCGTGCGGCGCGCGGCGCAGCACCTCGGCGAACACCCACTGCAGGTAGGCGCCGTACAGGCTGCGCGTCGGATAGTCGTCCGGGCCCAGGACGCCGGGCGCGATCCGCTCGTGCCACTCGTACAGGCTCGGTCCGGGCCGTATCGGGCCCTCGGCGGCGACGCTGGCGTCGGTGAACAGCGTCACCTGCGAGGCGACGGTGTTCATGAGGAGCTCGTCCGGCTGGTCACGGCGCCAGACGCGTCCGGGACCCGGCGGATGCGGGTCCACGACGTGCACGGTCAGCCGGTCTCCCGGCGCGAGCAGCCCGGGCGCCGAGGCGCACAGGCGCTCGACGACGCTCGTGCCGCGAGGACCTGCGCCGACGACAGCGACGGCGTGGTGCTGGGCCACGTGTGTGTCTCCCGATTCCGGATGCGGCGGCGAAGCCTGCCGCTCTGGTCATTGGGCGTGATGTGTCGGCACCATCATGCCGCCCGGAGACCTGCCTGCGGGGCCGGGAGGGCCCGTTGTGGGAAGACTCACCCCGCCGCTCAGGCGCCGCGGCCGAGCATCCGGTCCAGTACCTGCGCCAGCCGGATGCCGCCCTTGGCCTTGCCGGCCCGGTCCATGCGCAGCCGCGCGGACCGGCCGCGCAGTGTCAGCGTCATCAGCTGGTTGCCGAACCACGGCCCGCCGGTGCGGCGCCAGGTGATCGGCGGGCGGGCGATGCGGGCGTGCCGGGACAGCAGTCGGCCGATCCACTTGCCCAGGCCGCTCCAGCCGACGCGGAAACCGAGCCGCATCAGTGCCGGGACGCTGTTGTGCAGCGGCGAGCAGGTCAGCTGCAGGACGTGCGCGTCGGTGGGACGGTCGAAGCGCGGCTCGGCGACGTAGGCGTGGTGCACGTCCCCGGACAGGACGCAGATCGTCGCCGGTGCCTCCGCGCCGTTCCCGGCCTCCTCGATCAGCCGGGCCAGGTCGTGGAAGGAACCGGGGAAGGCGGCCCAGTGCTCCAGGTCGCCGGCACGGCGCAGCTTCTCGCCGATGCGCGCCCAGCGCTCGCCGCGGGCACCCGCGCACAGGGCGGCGTCCCACGCCTCGGTGTCGTGGATGCCGTGCGGGAGGAGCCAGGGCAGCGACGAGCCGATGAGCAGGTGGTCGTAGGCGCCGCGGTCCTCGAGGATCTGCCGGCGCAGCCACTGCCACTCGCCGTCGTCGAGCATCGCCCGGCGGTCCTCTTCCAGGACGCGGGCCGAGCGGGAGTCGACCATGACCAGGCGCACCCGCCCGATGTCGCGCCGGTAGCTCCAGCGGACGGAGGACAGGTCGTCGTCGGCCTGGGCGGCGAACTTCCGGACGAACTCCGTGCCGTCGGTCACCGAGCGGACGGCGCCCAGCAGCGGGTCCTCGGCCAGCTCGCCGGGGGAGAGGTTCCCCAGGTGCTGGTAGACCCAGTACGACGCCAGGCCGCCCTGTACACGCTCGGGCCACCACGGCTCCTTGCGGATGTCGTGCTGCCAGGCGGCGCTGGTGTTCCAGTCGTCGATCAGGTCGTGATCGTCGAAGATCATGTAGCTGGGCACGGTGGACAGCAGCCAGCGGACCTCCGGGTCGAGCCAGGACTCGTGGTACAGCGCGGTGTACTCCTCGTAGTCCGCGACCTGTTCGTGCGGCGGCGTGGTCAGGTCGCGGTTCCGGCCGAGCCGGTCGCGCAGCGCCTCGGAGGTCTCGTCGGCGTACACCTGGTCGCCCAGCAGGAGCAGCAGGTCGGGCCGGTCACCGCCGGCGAGCGCGCGCACGGCGAGCGCGTCCAGCGCGTCGGGGCCGACGGGGTCGTGCCGGCTGACGGCCGGGCGGGCGGCCCAGCGGCAGGAGCCGAAGGCGACGTTCAGCGTGCCCTCGCCGTCGGGGACGAGGGTGCGGATGGTGCTCGGCGGGAAGTCGCCGTCGGCGAGCGGCCAGACCTGTTCGCCGTCGAGCAGGACCCGGTAGGGCGTCTCGCTGCCCGGTTCGAGGCCCACGACGGTGACCAGCGCGTAGTGGTGACCGCCGACCTGCCAGGTGCGGTCGCTGCCGCCGGCGCCGGTGAGCACGTCGCAGCGCACCTCGGCCTCGCACGGCCCGTCGGTCTCCACCCACACCGTCGCCGTGTCCTCGTCCACATAACGCAGCAGCGGTCCCAGGAGCAGCCCGGCCATCGAATTCTCCGTCCGTCGGTCCCCGCAACCGTACGGAACGACGGACGGGCAGCGGTAGTTTCCTGTGGAGCCCGCCCCGGAGCAGGGGCGGGCTCCACAGGGTAGGACTCAGCAGCCGCTGAGGACGTTGCTCAGGGCGGTGTGCTCGGCGGAGTCGACGGTCATGTCGTAGCTGTACTTGACCCACACGTACTCGCGCGCGTAGGTGCAGTGGTAGGCGCTGCGCGGCGGCAGCCAGCTCGCCGGGTCGTCGTCGCCCTTGGACTGGTTGACGTTGTCGGTCACCGCGATCAGCTGGGAGATGCTCAGGTCGTTGGCCAGCTGTTCCCGCTCGGAGGTGGTCCAGTCGGCGGCGCCGGAGCGCCAGGCCTCGGCGAGCGGGACGATGTGGTCGATGTCCAGGTCGGACGGCTGGGTCCAGGTCTCGCCGTCGTACTCGCTGTACCAGCTGCCGCTCGTGGGATAGCAGTCGCTGCCGGTGGACACGCCGCTGCCGTCCCGTTCGAGGACGACCTCGCGGGTGTTGCAGTTGTCGCCCTGGCTGCTCCAGTGCGGGAACTTGTCGCGGTCGTAGCCGGTCATCGAGCCCTCGGGGGCGACGGTCAGCGAGGCCAGCATCGAGCGGGCGGTCGACGCGTCGGGCGGGGTGGGCGGCGAGGCCTGGGCGGGGCCGCCGGTCAGTACCAGGCCGGCGGTCAGGGTGGCGAGCGCGGCGAGAACCGAGGCGCGACGCGCGTAGAACCTGCGTATGCGGTGCATACGGACTCCTTCGTGTGTGGGGGGAAGGTCCGTGAGCCGACAGTCTGACGACGTGCTCACGTCAGGTCCATACCCGTGCGTCACCGACTGGACGCGCCACGGATCCGTTTTCCGGTGTCCCGCGCCGTCCTTTATGCTGATCGGGTCTGAAGGGGAGTAGCTCTTCGCCGGACCGTCGACATACTGGGCGGCACGTCCGCCCCGGCGCCCGGAGCACCGGCCTCGGCCCGTGCCAGCGAGACCTTCGGCCGCAGTGTCCACCGCGGCGCGCGCTCCGACGTGCGTGCCGGCAGCCGACGCTGCCGGGCCGAAGCGCGCGCTCCTCGCGGGTTCCGCCGGCCCGGCGGCCCGACCGACCAGGGAAACCCGTGTTCAGCCTCACCGTCGCCGCCGTGACCTTCGGCGTCGTCTTCCTCGCCGAACTGCCCGACAAGACGGCCCTCGCCGGGCTGATGCTCGGCACCCGCTACCGCGCCTCCTACGTCTTCGCCGGAGTGGCGACGGCGTTCTTGATCCACGTCGGTATCGCGCTCGCCGCCGGGCAGGTGCTGACGCTGCTGCCGCACCGGATCGTGGACGCCGTCGTCGGCGTGCTGTTCCTCGCGGGGGCCGGCGTGCTGCTGTTCAAGAAGGACGACGACGATGACGAGCACGCCCGCACGCCGGCCGACCAGTCGTTCTGGAAGGTCTTCGGCAGCGGCTTCATGCTCATCCTGGTCGCCGAGTTCGGCGACCTGACCCAGATCATGACCGCCAACCTGGCCGCCCGTTACGACGACCCCCTCTCGGTCGGCGTCGGCGCGCTGCTCGCCCTGTGGGCGGTCGCCGCGCTCGGCATCCTCGGCGGCCGCACCCTGATGCGGCACGTGCCGCTGCGGCTGATCACGCGCGTCGCGGCCCTGCTGATGCTGGGGCTGGGTGCGTACAGCCTCTACGAGGCGATCACCGGCTGACGGTACGTCGGAAAGGTTGACGAAAGTTCACATTTATGCTATAGTGCACTTTTTGTTGGCTACGCTCGCGGCGTGACGAACAACGGACAGCCGAGCCAGACAGCCCTCATGGCCGCCGCGGCGCGCGCCGCGCACCTCGTCGTCGACGCCGGGCCTCCGCTGTTCGCCGACGCCCTCGCCGAGCGGATGCTCGGTGAGCGCGCCGGTGAACTCCTCGGGTATCACCGCCTGTACGGCGACCACCCGATCCTGGCCGGTGCCCGCGCGGCCGTCGTCACGCGCAGCCGCTACACCGAGGATCTGCTGGCCCGCCCGGCTCCTGACGGCGTCGGGCAGTACGTGCTGCTGGGTGCCGGCCTGGACACCTTCGCCTGTCGCGCGGACCCCGCCCGCGGACTCCGGGTCTTCGAGGTCGACCGGCCGGCGATGCAGCGCTGGAAGCGGGAACGGTTGCGGGCGGCCGGCCTGCGGGTGCCGGCGACGGTCTCCTTCGTGCCGTTCGACTTCGCGGACGAGGAGGCGGCCTCGCTGCCGGCCCGGCTGGCCGCAGCCGGTCTCGACCTGAGCAGGCCGGCCCTCGTCGGCTGGCTCGGCGTCACCATGTACCTCGGTCTCGAGACCGTCGCGCGGACGTTGACGGCGCTGTCCGCCCTCGCGCCCGGATCCGAGATCGTCCTGGACCACATGCTCCCGGCATCGCTGCGGGACGCCGCCGGGCGGGAGTACGCGGACGCCGTGAGCGCCATGGCCGCGGAGGGCGGCGAGCCCTGGGTGAGCTGCCCGTCGCCCGAGGAGATGGCGCGGCTCCTGCGCGGCGCGGGCCTGGAACCGGTGGAGCAGCTCGGCCAGCATGAGGTGCTCGACGGTGCCCTGTGCGGCCGGAGCGACGCGCTGCGCCCGTCGGACCTCGCCATGCTGGCTCGTGCGCGGGTGCCGGCCGGGCGATGACGCGGCGCCGGCGTCAGGCGGCGCCGGCGTGCAGAGCGAAGGCGCCGTCGCCCGGTGCCGTGAGGCGCAGGTGCGTCAGGTCCGGGACGCACACCGTGGGTCCGTGCGCCGCCGCACGCGGGCCCACGCCGACCACACGCATGCCCGCGGCCTTCGCCGCCTCGATGCCCGCGCCGGAATCCTCGAAGGCGACGCAGTCGGCCGGCGCGAAGCCCAGTTCGGCGGCGCCCTTCAGGAAGCCCTCCGGGTCCGGCTTGCTGGCGCCGACGCTCTCGGCGGTGACGCGGGTGCGCGGCATCGGCAGGCCCGCCGCCCGCATCCGGGCGGCGGCCAGCGCGGTGTCGGCGGAGGTCACCAGGGCGTGCGGCACACCGAGCGCGGTCAGCGCGGCCAGGAACTCCGCAGCACCCGGGACCGGCACGACACCGTCCACGTCCGCGGTCTCCAGGCGCAGCAGCTCCCGGTTCTCGGCGTGGTTGACCTCCATCGGCCGGTCCGGGAGCAGCTCCGCCATCGTGGCGTAGCCCTGCCGGCCGTGCGCCCGGGCGAGCACCCGCTCAGGGTCCAGCCCGTGCGCCGTCGCCCAGTCACGCCAGACCCGGGCCACGACGGCGTCGGAGTCGACGAGCGTGCCGTCCATGTCCAGCAGCAGGGCGTGGGCGGTGAGCGGCTCGGCGGGGGTGGCGGGCGGCGGCATGGGCGGGCTCCTTGCGGGCTGTCACGGCATCGTGAGCAAGGTGACTCCGCCCGCCGGTCAGGGACACCCCATGTGGCAGATGCAGGGGTTACGGGCGGAGTCACTTTGTTCCTCCACGATACAAAGCGCGCCGGTGGCACGCCAGTCGGCGTCCACCCACCGGACGCCGGCCGGCATGCCGTCCCTCACGCGGCGCCCGCGCCGGCGCCCTGGTGCGGGGGCTCGCGCTCCTGCGGGCACTCCCGTTCCGAGCCGCCGATCTCCGCGTTGAGCTCGCGGACCAGGGCCGTCAGGTCGTGCGGCCGGTCCGGCGACCACCAGTCGCCGAGCAGCGCGGCCAGCGACTGCTGCCGGGCGACGGTCAGCCGTTCGGTCACGGACCGCCCCGCGGAGGTGGCGACCAGCGGCAGCCCCTCGCGCCGCGCGAGCCCGCGTTCCTCCAGTTCCCGCGAGGCGGCCGCCACCACCTCGCGCGGCACCGAGCTGCGTTCGGACAGCAGCGCGGGCTCGACGGAGCCGAACCGGTGGATGCGCAGCAGCATCCAGCACGAGGCCGGCCGCAGCTCCACGCCGGCGCGCTCGGCGATCCGGGTGTACAGCTCGCGCTGTCCGGCCCGGGTGCTCAGCAGGGACAGCGCCCGGCACACCTCGTCCCGTGAGGAGCGCTCGACGGGGTGGGCGCCCAGGGTCTCGCTGCCGTCCGGCGAGCGCACGCTCTCCCGCAGCGGCTGCTCCTTCAGGAACAGCGCCAGCACGAAGGCGGCCAGCACGACGGGCGCGGCGTAGAGGAAGACGTCGGTGATGGAGGCCGCGTACGCGTCCTGCACCCCGGCGCGTACGGAGGGCGGCAGCGCGCCGGCGGCGCGCGGGTCCTGCTGCAGCGAGGCGATCGAGGTGCCCGGCGGCAGCGGCTGCCCGCGCAGCGCGGCGGCCAGCTTCTCGCCCAGCCGCCCGGCGAAGACCGACCCGAAGACGGCGACGCCGAAGGAGGCGCCGATGGAGCGGAAGAAGGTGGCGCCGGAGGTGGCGACGCCGAGGTTCTCGTAGCCGACCGCGTTCTGCACGGCCAGCACCAGGACCTGCAGCACCAGGCCCAGGCCGAGCCCGAACACGGCGAAGTAGCCGCTGATCTCGGCGTCGGAACTCGTCCTCGACAGCTGGTGCAGGAGCACCAGCCCCAGCGTGGTGACCGCCGTGCCCAGGACGGGGAAGATCTTCCACCGCCCGACCCGGCTGATCAGCTGCCCGGACAGGGTCGAGGAGAACAGCACGCCGGCCACCATCGGCAGCATGTGCACGCCGGACATCGTCGGCGTCACCCCGCGCACGACCTGCAGGAAGGTCGGCAGGTAGGTCATCGCGCCGAACATCGCGAAGCCGACGACGAAGCCGATCGCCGAGCACAGCGCGAAGGTCCGGTTGCGGAACAGGCCCGGCGGCAGCACGGGCTCGGCGGCCCGCTGTTCCACCGCCAGGAAGCAGCCCAGCAGGACCGCCGCCCCTGCGGCCAGGACGGCCGTCTGCCAGGAGGCCCACGGCCAGCTCGTGCCCGCGAGCGAGGTCAGCAGCACCAGGCAGGTCGCGACGCCTGCGATCAGCGCGGTCCCGGCGTAGTCGATGCGATGGCGGCGCGAGCTCGCCGGGATGCGCAGCACAGCGGCGATCACCGCGAGCGCGACGACGCCGATGGGCAGGTTGACGTAGAAGACCCAGCGCCAGTCCACGTGCTGGGTGAAGAAGCCGCCCAGCAGCGGGCCCAGCACGCTCGTCGTGCCGAAGACGGCACCGAAGAGTCCCTGGTAGCGGCCGCGGTCCCGGGGCGGGACGAGATCCCCGACGATCGCCATCGACAGCGTCATCAGCCCGCCGCCGCCCAGTCCCTGCAGCGCCCGGAAACCGATCAGCTCGCCCATGCTCTGCGCGGCGCCGCACAGGGCCGAGCCGATCAGGAAGAGGGTGATCGCCGTCTGGAAGAGGCGTTTGCGGCCGTACTGGTCGCCCAGCTTCCCCCACAGCGGGGTGCCGGCCGTCGCCGCCAGCAGATACGCGGTGACCACCCACGACAGGTGGTTCAGGCCGCCGAGCTCACCGGCGATGGTGGGCAGGGCGGTGGCGACGATCGTCTGGTCGAGCGCGGCGAGCAGCATCCCGAGCAGCAGCGCGCCGATCGAGACCCACAGGGCCCGGTCCGGCCGCCTGGCCTCGCCGTGCGGTACGGCGGGCGGTGCGGCTCCGGACGCCGAGTCGACGGACATGCGCCCTCCTGGCTCCCTCGACTGCGCTTTCCATCGTCGCCGCTGCCGGAGGGTTCGTCCTGCCGGGAGCCGGGGCCGCACCTCGGCGGCGCTCCGGGGCCCGGCAGGACGGGAGGGGGTCAGCCCTGCTTGGGCGCCGCCTGCTGGACGACCTCGAACGACCACAGCGTCGACCCGGCCGCGGCCGGCTTCGGCCGTTCGCCCTGGCCGCCTTCCGCGCCGCCCTGGTGTGCCGCCTTCATCGGGCCCTCCATCCAGGCCTGGAAGGAGGCCTCGTCGCGCCACCGCGTGTAGACGAGGTACTGGTCGGTGCCCTCGACGGGACGCAGCAGCTCGAACCACTCGAAGCCGTCGGAGTTCTCCACCGCGCCCGCCCGGGCGCCGAAACGCTTCTCGAGGATCTCCCGCTGTTCCGCCGGGACCTGGAGGACGTTGATCTTGACTACGCTCATGCCCCCATCCTGACGCACCGGGCGTTCTTGCCTGCGCATCCCCGCGGGTACTAGGTTGAACAGCTGCGTGAATGCGCTTACACCTCCACAACGCAGAGCGGGGTCATCGGTGACTGTGCCCACCGTGTACGACGTGGCCGACCGGGCGGGCGTCTCGATCGCCACCGTGTCCCGGGTCTACCGCAATCCGGACACCGTGCGCGCCGCGACCCGGCAGCGGGTGCTGGGGGCGGCCCGTGAGCTCGGATATGTGCCCAGCGGCAGCGCGCGCGGCCTCGCGAGCCGGGCCACCGGGGTGCTGGGGCTGTGCTTCCCGGACTACGCCGATCCGGAGGCGGAGGAGCTCGACGCCGACGACCCCGAGGCCATGCTCTACTCCGACGAGATCATCCGGGGCATGGAGCGGGCCGCCCGGCGGCAGGGCTACGCGTTGCTGATCGCGGCCTCGCTGAGCAGCGGCCCGATGGGGCTGGTGGCCAAGGTGGCCGGCCTGGTCGACGGATTCGCCGTGCTGGCCAGAACCGTGCCCACCGAGGAGCTGGAGGTGATCTCGCGGCGTCTTCCGGTGGTGATGCTCGCCGGGCCGCGGGAGATCGACCGTCTCGACCACATCGAGGTGGCCAACCACGAGGGGCAGGCCGAACTGACCCGGCACCTGGTGGAGGGGCACGGGCTGACCCGGCTGGCGTTCGTGGGCGGCATGGCCGACTCCCCGGACGCCGAGGCCCGGTTCCAGGGGTACCGCGCGGCCTGCGCCGCAGCCGGGCTGCCGGTGCCGGACGAGCCCGACGTGCGCGGCGAGCTGACCCAGGCCGAGGGCCGGGCTGCCGTCCGGCGGCTGCTCGCCCGCGACGCCGGGCGGCCGCAGGCGGTCCTCTTCGCCAACGACCAGATGGCCGTGGGCGGCCTGCACGCCCTGGAACAGGCCGGCCTGCGGGTGCCGGAGGACGTGGTGGT
>DASSBO010000419.1:0-9856 GCA_035698655.1 Streptomyces sp. | reverse complement strand
CACGGCTACGCATCCCGCTGCACCGGATGCAACCGGCTCACCGTCGGCTACATGCCCCACGACGGCTACGCCCGCGCCCGCACGGATGCGCGCAGCCACAAGTGCAGCCGGGGGTGCAGCCGTGGCTGACGACTGGTGGGACCGCCTCTACGCCGACGACACCGACACGGCTGCGCAGCCGAAGCGCATCCGCGTCCGCAAGCAGCCGGGTCGGGGGAGTGCAGCCGACGACGACGGGCGCACCCGGGTGCACATCGACATCGAGCAGCCGCAGCCGCGCGAGACCATCCGCGGCGCAGCCGCATCCCTGCTCCCCGACGACCCCAAGCGTGCGGCCCGGATGCGGTGGCTCGCCTACAACGGCAGCGCAGCCGCAGCCGGGTGGTGGCTCGGCATCCAGCAGTGGTGCGCCCAGGGCATCGCCCAGTACGGCCGCGCAGACGTGGGGGAGGGCGTGTGGGTCGGCGTCGGCCTCATCGTCGCCTGCCTCGTCCTGGAGCTGCGCTCCCACGGCATGCGCCACCCCGGCCGCGCCCCACTCATCCGCTTCCTCGGCTGGACCCTCCGCATCCCCCTCGCCTCCGCCGCCCTCGCCCTCGCCCTCTACGGCCCCGACGCCGCCCTCTAACCGGAGCACCCAGTGATCACCCTCGCAGCAGCCGGAACCGGCACCCGCATGCTCGGCTCCATCGGCCTCGGCGGCCTCGCCCTCGTCCTCACCGTCGTCCTCATCCTCGGCACCCGCCGCAAGTCGGAGCACACCCTCTCGAAGGGCGTCGCCCTCACCGTCGGCCTGTTCGCCGGCATGGCGTTCATGGGCGCCGGCCAGGTCTGGGACGTGCCCGACGACCTCGTCCTCACCGCCCTGTCGGCGGCCGGGGTCGGCGCAGCCTCAGGGCCACTCGGCACCGTCGGCATGGGCGCCATCAGCCTGGTGTGCGTCGCGATCGCGTTCTACGTGAAGCTGCAGCCCCGCGCCGGCGGGGTGCTCGGGATCGCCATGGCGTCGGTGTTCACCAACGCCGGCGGCATGTGGACCATGCTCACGCAGGCCATCGCCGACTTCGCGATGGGCTTGATCCAGTGAGCGGCCTGTGGCGCGAGCTGCGCCCCTACCTCGTTGTGTGGCCCGCCGCGAAACGGCTCACCGTGGGCACCTGGCGCCTCGCGTGCCGCCTCTGCAGCGCGTGCATGGCGGGGGAGGGCACCGACAAGGCGTGGCGCGCCCTCGGCGCCCTCGCGGTCGCCGTGTTCGCGTGGCGGGTCATCGTCCGCGCCCCGGTGGTGGAGCTGCTGCTCCTCGCCGTGTGGGCCGTGACGGCGTGGCGCGCCGGCCCGAAGCCGAAGCAGGCCGCGGACGAGCCCACCGACCAGGAGCACGACGAGGCCGGCGAGGAGCAGCCGCTCCCCGACCTCGGCCAGCTGACGGCCGCCCTCCACCACGTGGCCGACCCCCACGCCCACCTGGCCGCCGCCGCGGCCCACCTCGGCGAGGACCCCGCGCGCGTGCGAGAAGCCGCCCGGCAGGCCGGCATCCCGATCGGGCCCGTGCGCGTGCGAGGCCGCGGCGTCTCCACCGGCGTGAAGGCCACCGATCTGCCGCCCCTTCCCGACCCACCACAACCGGCCCCTGATGACGTTGTTGTCGCAGGTCAGCCAGCAACAACACCAGACGCCCCGATCGTCGAACACCCCCACCCGGGCATGACGATCGTCCGCTACCCGGCCGACATGGCCGCCCGACGAACGGAGATCCCCCGATGAGACTGCGCCGCTGGCTCGCCCGCCTCGCCCCCACGTACTGCCCGTCCTGCGGCTGGTGGGTCGACGGATGCCCCCACCAGACCTGAGAACCGCGCACAACCCTCACGGCGTCCCAACGGTCACACCACCGCCACCCCCCGACCACAATCCCTTTACATACGGAGCGACCATGTCCCAGCAGCAGTACCCGACCCAGCCCGGATGGTCCCAGCCCGGACCGCCGATGCCCCCGCCGCGGAAGTCCAGCACCGGGAAGGTCGTCGGGATCGTCGTCGGCGCCGTCGCAGGGTTCATCGTCGTCGCGATGCTGTTCCTGGGTGGTTGCGCGGCGCTGCTCGCCGACGCCGGTAACAACGTCGACAGCAGCACGCCGGCGGCTGGCCCGTCCGGCGACAAGTCCAAGGACGAGAGCAGCGGCGACCAGGGCGACGACGGCACCGTCGGGCTGACCGACAAGGTCACCTACGAGAACGGCGTCCAGGTGCAGCTCGCCGACTTCAAGCGGGGCCGGACCGGCGAGTTCGCCGTCCCGCAGAACACCGACTACGTCAAGTTCACCGTGACGATGGTCAACGGGTCGAAGGAGACGATCGACGCGGTGGCGCTGTACGTGCAGTGCCAGTACGGGCAGAACCCCGCGCACGACGGGGAGATGGTGTTCGACCACGACAACGGCATCGACGGCCCGCCCAGCACGCACGTCACCCCGGGCAACTCGATCACGTACACGATGGCGTGCGTCATGCCGAAGGACGAGACCCGCCTGCAGGTGGAGGCCAGCCCGTCGTTCATCTCGGACACGGCCCTGTTCGTCGGCAAGATCAAGTGACCGAGCGGCGCCGGGCGTGGTGGGAACGCGGACCGCAGGGGTTCGTCATCAGCATGGTCGTCGTTGGCGCCTGCTGCGTCGCCGCCTGCTTCGGCCTCGCCGTCGTGATGTGGCTGGTGGAAAGCATCGCAGGCGCACTACTCCCGTAGTTGCGCCGGGCGGTGTTCGTGACGCATAGTGGCCTCACGCCCGGCATGCCCGGACACAACAGCATGTGCGCGGAGTCCTGATCTCAGTAACCAGGCGTGATCAGGGTCCTGCAAGGACGGCCCAGAGATGGGCAGTGAGTTCGAATCCACCCCGCACATGCCCCCACACAGCGTTGAGAGCCCCGCCCCACCGGTGGGGCTCTCCGCACATCCGAGACTCCGCGCGGCCGCTCATGTGGGTGTGCCGACCGCGCGGACAAGCCCCCTATCGCGGGGCTGGGTGGGAGAAGCGCCGGCCGCGGTCCGAGGGTGCCGCGGCCGGCCACACACCAGGGAGGCCCCGTGCGGATCACCGTGACCTCCGGGGACAAGCAGGTCCACATCCACGTCAAGGGCAAGTCCAAAGCCAAGCTGCGCGCAGCCGAGCAGACCGCCCGACGCCTCCTCACC
The DNA here is from genome assembly GCA_035698655.1 of Streptomyces sp. Lineage (GTDB taxonomy): Bacteria > Actinomycetota > Actinomycetes > Streptomycetales > Streptomycetaceae > Streptomyces. The sequence continues at coordinate 6,664 of DASSBO010000419.1, read as the reverse complement.
GACGCACCCGACCCAGCCGGGCAGCGGCCCTTCGGCTTCACAGCGGACTCCGACACCGAACGCGCCGACGACGACGGCACCTGACCGCAGGGAGGCGACACCGTGGCCGACGCCAAGAAGCCACGCCGCCCCCAGCGGCCAGTCACCGAAGAGACCCGCCAGCAAGTCCGCCAGCTCCACGCCGAAGGCCACGGCCGCAACGAGATCGCGCGCCGGATCGACCGGTCCCCGCGGACCGTGTCCGAGATCTGCCAGGAGCTCGGCCTCGACTTCGACCGCACCGCCACCGCCGTGGCAACCGAGGCCCGGAAGGTCGACGCCAAGGCGCGCCGCCTCGGCCTGATCGAGCGGGCCTACGCGCGCGCCGAGAAGCTGTTCGCCCGCCTCGAAGCCGCCGAAGACACCGGGTTCACGTACACCGCCACGTCCGGCGCCGGTATCCAGACCGTCACGCTGGACCACGTGCCCGGCATCGAGGAGAAAGCCCTGGCCGGGTCCATCTCCCAGTACCTGTCGACCGCGGCCCGACTGGAGGCGGTTGACGCCGACGCCGGCGTGGAGTCCGCGCAGTCCATGCTCGGCAGCCTCGCGGCCGGCCTGACAGCGGCGTACAACGCCATGAACGAGGGGGACGGTGATGCTCCGTGACCTCGATCTGCCCCTGTCGCGGCTGCAGATAGCCAGCATCGTCGAATCCGAGCGGCATCGCATGTCGATCTGGTCGGGCGCGGTCCGGTCGGGCAAGACCGTGTCCAGCCTGGTGGCGTTCCTCATCGCCCTGGCGGTGGCCCCGTCATCCGGCCTGGTGATCATCTGTGGCAGGTCGCTGCAGACCATCGAGCGCAACATTCTCGATCCGCTGCAGGACCCCACGCTGTTCGGGCCGCTCGCCGCGCACGTGGCCCACACCCGCGGCGCCACCGTCGCGACGATCCTCGGCCGCACCGTGCACCTGATCGGCGCCTCCGACGCCCGCGCCGAAGGACGACTCCGAGGGTTGACCGCATGCCTCGCCCTCGCCGACGAGATCACGCTGCTCCCCGAAGGGTTCTTCAACCAGCTCCTCGCCCGCCTCTCCGTACCCGGCGCCCGGCTGCTGGGCACCACGAACCCGGACGGCCCGGCGCACTGGCTCAAGGCCAAGTTTTTGAACCGGGCCGCCGACCTGGACCTCGGTTCGTGGCACTTCACCCTCGACGACAACCCGTCGCTGGACCCCAAGTACGTGGCCGCCCTCAAGGCCGAGTACGTCGGCCTGTGGTACCGCCGCTTCGTCCTCGGCGAATGGTGCCTCGCCGAAGGCGTCATCTACGACATGTGGGACCAGGAGCGGCACGTCGTCGACATCCTCCCCACCATGGAACGGTGGCTCGCAGTCGGCATCGACCACGGCACGAAGAACCCGTTCTCCGCGATCCTCATCGGCCTGGGCCAGGACGGCTGCCTGTACGCCGCATCCGAGTGGCGGCACGACTCCACCATGGCCCGCCGGCAGATGACCGACGCCGAATACTCGAGCGCCGTCCGCGGCTGGCTCGCCGAGCTGGGCGTCACCCCGCAGTGGATCGTCGTCGACCCCTCGGCGGCCGGGTTCGTGGAGCAGCTGCACCGCGACGGCCTCTCACCCGCGGGCGCGGACAACGCGGTGATGGACGGCATCCGCACCGTCGCCTCCTTGCTCGCCGCGGGCAGGCTGCGGGTGCACCGCTCCTGCACCGGGCTGATCCAGGAGTTCCCCGGCTACGCCTGGGACGACACGGCGGCGGAGAAGGGCGAGGACAAGCCCATCAAGCTCGCCGACCACAGCCTTGACGCGCTCCGGTACGGGGTGCGGACGACGGAGGCCCTGTGGCGGCCCCGCATCCCGACACGACTGGAGGTGGCCGCGTAATGGCTCTGCCCGATAGCGACATCACGTGGCCGCCGACCGACCCGACCGTGGCGAACGCGCTCGCCGACTGGTCCGCCTGGTACAGCAGCGAGCCGGACCAGCTCACCGACCGCTACCTGAACCGCGGCATCCGGGAACTCCCCGAGAACCGGCCGGCGCAGCTGCGCGGCGGCGTCATGGGACGACTGGCCCGCTGGTTCTGGGGCAACCCCACCCCGCCCGGGGAGAAGGTCGACAAGCTCCACGTGCCGCTCGCGGGAGATATCGCCCGCACCAGCTCGGAGCTGCTGTTCTCCGCCCCGCCCGCGCTGCTCGTGGACGACGCCGGGACGCAGGACGCGCTCACCGCCCTGATGGACGGCGGCCTCCACCCGACCCTCCTCGAAGCAGGGGAGCTGTCCGCGGCGCTGGGCGGCGCCTATCTGCGGGTGGTGTGGGACGAGGACATCGACCCCGACATGCCGTGGATCGACACCGTCGCCGGGGACTGCGCGGTCCCCGAGTTCGCCTACGGCAGGCTGCGGGCGGTCACTTTCTGGCAGGTGCTGCGCCTGGACGGCAACAGCGTGTTGCGCCACCTGGAGCGGCACGAGAAGGGCCGCATCCTCCACGGCCTGTACGACGGGACGCTGGGCACCCTCGGCCGCGTCGTGCCGCTCACCGAGCACCCGCAGACGGCGCCGCTCGCCCGCCTGGTCGACGCGCAGGGCGGCATCGATACCGGCGCCCCCGACCACCTCACCGCCGCCTACATCCCCAACGTGCGCCCCGCACGCGCCTGGAGGAACCTGCCCGCGGCGCGCGGCTGGGGCCAGTCCGACTACCAGGGCATCGAAGGCCTCATGGACGCCCTCGACGAAACGTATTCGTCGTGGATGCGGGACGTGCAGAACGGCAAGGGACGCATCATCGTCCCCGACTCGATGCTGGAGAACAACGGGCCCGGCAAGGGCGCCACGTTCAACGAGGAACGCCGCATCTACTCGCCGCTGCGCATCCTCGAACGCGCCGACAAGCCGGCCGTGATCGAACCGATCCAGTTCGAGATCCGCGTCACGGAGCACCGGGAAACCTGCCAGGCCCTGTTGGAGCAGGCCGTCAGGCAGGCCGGCTACTCCGCGGCCAGCTTCGGGGAGCAGGGCGACGGCGCGTCGGCGGTGACGGCGACGGAGATCCGCGCCCGCAACCGCCGGTCGACGTCGACTCGGGGGCGGAAGACGCTGTACGCCGAGCCCGCGCTGGCGGACATTGCCGCGGCGTGGCTGGCGGTCGCCGCCGCACGGTTCAACGCGCCGGTGCGCGTGGAGCGGCCGCGGGTGGAGTTCCAGGACTCCATCCAGGAGTCCCCGCTGGAACTGGCGACGACGGCGGAGATGCTGCGCCGCGCCGATGCCGCATCCGACGAGACCCTGGTCCGCCTCGTGAACCCGGGGCTGGACGAGACGGAGGTCGCGGCGGAGGTGAAGCGGCTGCAGGACGGCCGCGAGCAGGCGGACCCGTTCATGACCGGGGCGGAGCACGAGCAGCCCCCGCCGGGTGACCCGCAGGAGGCGTGACCGGTGCCGATCTCGCCCGCTGACACCGTGGACCTGGCCGCCGCCGTGCGACGCCTGTACGACGACGCCGAGACCGAGATCATCGTCAAGATGCGGCGGGCCCTGGCGGACGGGATCGAGTCCCCGCTGTGGGCGGAGATCAAGCTCCGCTCCATCGGGGACCTCCGCGCCGCTGTGGAACGCATCACGGTGGCGCTGCAGCACGACGCTGACGGGCAGGTCGCGGCGGCCCTGGCGGAGGCATACGGGCGGGGCCGTCAGGCCGCTGTGGCGGAACTGGGCGCGGTCCCCGAGGGGCAGCGCGCCATGGCCGCCCGCGTCCTCCCCAACGCCCCCGCCGTGGACCGGCTGGCCGCCTCGTGGGCGAACGACACCCGGCCCGTGTACGAGCGCGTCACGCGCGCGGTGGTGGACGCCTACAGGTCGATCGTGACGCGCGTGTCCGCCGGGCCCCTGCTCGGCACGCAGACGCGGCGTCAGGCGTCGCAGCAGGCGCTGCAACGCTTCGCCGGACGGGGCATCACCGCGTTCCGCGACAAGGCCGGACGCCAGTGGGACATCGCCTCATACGCGGAGATGGCCGTCCGGTCCGTCACCGCCCGCGCCGCGATCGAAGGCCACATCGACGCCCTCACCGACCTGGGCCTGCACCTGGTGATGGTGTCCGACCACGCCCTCGAATGCCCCCTGTGCCGCCCGTGGGAGGGCGAGGTACTCGCCCTGAACGGGCCGCCCGGCCCGCGCACCGTCACGGCGGAGCACGCCACCGAGGACGTCGGCAGGTGGCTGCGACGGCGCGCCCGCATGGTGCCCGTGCACGTCGTCGGCACCCTCACGGAGGCCCGCGCCGCCGGGCTCTACCACCCGAATTGCAAGCACACCCTGTCGGCGTACCTGCCGGGGGTGACCGAACGCCCCCAGGCGCCGCCGCATCCGACGGCGACCTACGAGGACACGCAGCACCAGCGGTACCTGGAGCGTCAGGTGCGCGCGTGGAAACGCCGCGAGGCGGCTGCGATGGATGAGGTGGCCCGCCGCAGGGCACGCCGCCGCATCCGCGACTACCAGGCCCGCATCCGTGCTCTCACGGGCGCTACGGGCCTGCCCCGCAAGTACCGGCGCGAGCAGATCCACAGCGCGCGCTAACCCCAACGCCCCTACCGGCCGCACGGCCCACGGAGGGGCGCCGATCCCGCACGGGAGACACACCATGTCCGAACCGACCGAGCCCACCACACCGCCCGCCGGCGCGCCGCAGGAGCCTGCCGCTCCCCCGGCCGCCGACCCGCCGAAGCCCACGCCCCCGCCCGCCACACCGGAGCCCGCTCCGGAGACGGATTGGAAGGCGGAGGCACGCAAGTGGGAGAAGCGCGCCAAGGAGAACAACACCGCGGTCACCGAGCTCGAACAGCTCAAGGCCGCGCAGATGACCGAGCAGGAGAAGGCTGTCGCCGAAGCCGAGAGTAGGGGCCGCACGGCCGCCGCCTCGGAGTACGGCCGGCAGCTCGCCGCCGCACGCTTCGAGGCCGCCGCCGCCACCGCCGGTGTGCAGCTCGGCGACGCCGCCGGGCTGATCGACGTCGGCCGGTTCGTCGGCGACGACGGCCAGGTCGACGCCGACGCGATCCAGGCCGCGGTCACCCAGCTCGCCGCGATCGCGCCGAAGCCCGGACCCGGCCGGTCCGGCGCGGACCTGTCCGGCGGACACGGCGACCAGCCCCCGTCGGTCGACAAGCAGATCGCCGAGGCGAGGGCCAACGGCGACTGGCGCACCGTCATGCGGCTGGAGAACAGCAAGCTGCCCGGCCTCGCCGCGCAGAACCAGTAACCCGGGGCCGGCGCATGGCCGCGCCCCGACAACGTGAAGGAGCACGACCATGGCACCCGTGACGGGTCTTGGCACCACCTACAACCTGCCCAACTACACGGGCATCCTGTACCAGCTCACTCCCGCCGACACCCCGTTCTTCTCCGCCATCGGCGGCCTGACGGGTGGCGGGCAGACCGACAGCATCGAGTTCGAGTGGCAGACGTTCGACCTGCGCGCCGCCGGTCAGAACGTCGCCCTCGAAGGCGCCGACGCCCCGTCCGGGTCCGAGCGCGTGCGGTCGAACGTGTCCAACCTCGTGCAGATCCAGCACGAGACCGTGGAGGTGTCCTACACCAAGCTCGCCGCGGTCCAGGCGAAGGCCGGCGTCAACAACGCCGAGCGGAACCCGGTCACCAACGAGGCGGACTGGCAGATCGAGCAGATGCTCAAGCAGATGGTCCGCGACATCGAGTACAGCTTCATCCAGGGCACGTACAACAAGCCCGCGGACAACACCGGCAAGCGGCAGACCCGCGGCATCCTCTCGGCGATCACCACGAACGCGATCGCCGCTCCGGACGACGACGGCGCGGGCGCGGGCACCACCGGGCTGCTCACCGAGGAGCTGGTGCTGGACCTGATGCAGTCGGTGTGGGAGAACGGCGGCATCCAGGAGTCCGACACCGCGACGCTGCTGTGCAACGCGTTCCAGAAGCGGATGCTCACGGACATCTTCATCACGAAGAAGAACTACCAGGAGATGTCCCGCACGGTCGGCGGCGTCCGGGTCCAGACCGTGGAGACGGACTTCGGCACGCTCAACCTGATGCTGGACCGGCACATGCCGGCTGACCAGGTCGCGCTGGTCTCCCTCGAGCAGTGCATGCCCGTCTTCCAGGAGATCCCGGGCAAGGGTCACTTCTTCGCGGAGCCGCTCGCCCGCACCGGCGCGACGGACCGCACCCAGCTGTACGGCGAGGTCGGCCTGCAGTACGGCAACGAGAAGGCCCACGGCAAGATCACGAACCTGTCGACTGCTCTGCCGGCGGCCTGATCCTGGTGCCGCGGTTCGAGTTCGTCTGCCAGCGGTATCCGCAGCTGCAGGTCGGCCCCCGGTCGGCCGGGCTGCGGTTCACCGGCGGCAGGTTCGCTACTGACGACGAGGCGCAGGCGGCCGCGCTGCAGCGGCTGCCTGCCTCGTATGGCGTCGACCTGGTGTCGGCGCCCACAGACCCTCCGGGGACGGCAGGGGAAGACGCGGGCGGATCGGGGGCTGGGGAGTGCCCGGCCCGCTCCGCGCGGAAGACCGACTGGGTGCGCTACGCCCAGCAGGTTGACCCTGACGCGGACCTGGACGGGTGGACGAAGGACGAGCTGATCGACCGCTACGGCGGCGACGGGTAGGGG
>DASSBO010000418.1:0-4332 GCA_035698655.1 Streptomyces sp. | reverse complement strand
GAGCTGGAGGAGCGGCGCGCGGCGGTCCTGGAGTCCGTTCGGGCGCAGGGCAAACTCGACGAGAAGCTGGAGGCCCGCATCCGCGGCGCCGAGTCCAAGGCGCGGCTGGAGGACATCTACCTCCCCTACAAGCCCAAACGGCGCACCAAGGCGCAGATCGCCCGGGAGGCCGGTCTGGAGCCGCTGGCGGACGGCCTGCTCGCCGACCCCGGAACCGACCCGCAGGCCGCGGCGGCCGCGTTCGCCGACCCCGAGAAGGGGGTCGCGGACGCGGCGGCCGCGCTGGAGGGCGCCCGGGCCATCCTCACCGAACGCTTCGGTGAGGACGCCGACCTGATCGGCGACCTGCGCGAACGCATGTGGGAGCGCGGGCGGCTGACCGCGAAGGTCCGCGAGGGCAAGGAGGAGCAGGGCGCGAAGTTCACCGACTACTTCGACTTCGCGCAGGACTTCACCGAGCTGCCCTCGCACCGGGTGCTGGCCATGCTGCGCGGCGAGAAGGAGGAGATCCTCGACCTCGCCCTGGAACCGGAGGAGCCGGGCGCCGAGGACGGACCGAGCAGCTATGAGCGAAGCATCGCCGCCCGGTTCGGCATCGCGGACCGCGGCCGCCCCGCGGACCGCTGGCTGGCGGAGACCGTCCGCTGGGCCTGGCGCACCCGGATCCTGGTGCACCTGGGCATCGACCTGCGGCTGCGGCTGCGCACTGCCGCCGAGGACGAGGCCGTCGCCGTCTTCGCCGCCAACCTGCGCGACCTGCTGCTCGCCGCACCGGCCGGCACCCGCACGACCATGGGTCTGGACCCGGGGCTGCGCACCGGCGTGAAGGTCGCCGTCGTCGACGCGACCGGCAAGGTCGCCGAGACCGCCACGATCTACCCGCACGCCCCGCAGCGCAAGTGGGAGACGGCGCTGGAGCAACTGGCCGCGCTCGCCGCCCGGCACAAGGTCGACCTGATCGCCATCGGCAACGGCACGGCGTCCCGGGAGACCGACAAGCTGGCCGGTGAACTCATCGCGAAGCGGCCGGAGCTGAAGCTGACCAAGGTGATGGTCTCCGAGGCCGGCGCCTCGGTGTACTCCGCCTCCGCCTACGCCTCGCAGGAGCTGCCCGAGCTGGACGTGTCGCTGCGCGGCGCCGTCTCCATCGCGCGGCGGCTGCAGGACCCGCTGGCCGAGCTGGTCAAGATCGACCCGAAGTCGATCGGCGTCGGCCAGTACCAGCACGACCTGTCCGAGGTGAAGCTCTCCCGCTCACTGGACGCGGTCGTCGAGGACTGCGTGAACGGCGTCGGGGTCGACGTCAACACCGCCTCCGCACCGCTGCTGTCCAGGGTCTCGGGCATCAGCGGCTCCCTGGCCGCGAACATCGTCGCCCACCGCGACGCGAACGGTCCGTTCACCGACCGCAAGGCGCTCAAGGACGTCTCCCGGCTGGGCCCGAAGGCCTACGAGCAGTGCGCCGGGTTCCTGCGCATCCTCGCCGGCGACGACCCGCTGGACGCCTCCGCGGTGCACCCCGAGGCCTACCCGGTGGTCCGCACCATGGTGAAGGCGGCCGGCACGGACGTGCCCTCGCTCATCGGCAACACCAAGGTGCTGCGCGGGCTGCGCCCGCAGGACTTCGTCAACGACACCTTCGGCCTGCCGACCGTCACCGACATCCTCAAGGAGCTGGAGAAGCCCGGCCGTGACCCGCGGCCGGCGTTCCGCACCGCCGGCTTCAAGGAGGGCGTGGAGAAGATCGGCGACCTGACGTCCGGGATGGTGCTGGAGGGTGTGGTCACGAACGTGGCCGCCTTCGGCGCGTTCGTCGACGTCGGCGTCCACCAGGACGGTCTGGTGCACGTCTCGGCGATGTCCACGTCGTTCGTGAAGGACCCGCACGACGTGGTCAGGTCCGGCGACATCGTGAAGGTGAAGGTGCTGGACGTCGTCGTGCCGCGCAAGCGGATCTCGCTGACGCTGCGGCTGGAGGACGAGCCCTCCGCCGCGGGCGGCGGTGCCGGCGGCGGCGAGAACCGCCGCCGGGGCGGCGGTGCGCCGCGCCAGCGGCAGGGCGGCCGCCGCTCGGGCGGTGGCGGCTCCCGCCAGGGTGGCGGCAGCCGTCAGGCGCCCCCGGCGAACAGCGAGATGGCCGACGCGCTGCGCCGCGCGGGCCTCCTGGGCGGCGGCGCCAAGCGCTGACCCGCCGGCGCTGCGCGGCCCGCCTCAGGCGAGGCGGGCCGCGTAGCCGGCCAGGTGCTCGGCGGCGAACACCTCGGCGTCCCAGTCCTCGTCGAGCACCTCGTCGCCCTGCCACACGTACGCCCACGCGTAGCCGCCGTCCGTCATGGGCAGCGGGCGCAGCGCGTAGGCCGCCCCCTCGAACTCGTCCAGCCGCTCCCGTTCCCCGGGCGAGACGCCGGTCAGCAGCAGCCCCTCGGCCGTGGCGTCGGCGGCCGGCACCAGACCGGGGTAGACCCGGCCGGCCAGCGCGGCCGTCCGCCAGCCCGCGGCGGTCCCGGCGCGGCTGTCCGGCACACGTCCGAGGAGTGCCTGCAGCACCTGCGGAAAACGCAACGTGCCGTAGACGAAGAGGGGTTCGGGGCTGAGGGACATCCGGTGCGTCCTTCCGCGGAGGGCAGCGCTGATCTGCCGGTGGGGGTGGCTGGGATGACCGTACTCGTCAGAGGCGGACCATGACGTCCTCCAGTGGCTTGCGCCGCAGGTCCGGGACACGGGCGTCCGGGACCGGGTAGCCGACCGGGATGACGTAGGAGGCCCGTTCCTCCGGCGGCCGGTCGCAGACCTCGTTGAGGAACCGCATCGGGCTGGGTGTGTGGGTGAGGGTGGCCAGCCCGGCCTGGTGCAGGGAGGCGAGCAGGAAGCCGACGGCGATCCCGACGGACTCCTTCGTGTAATAGGGCCGCGGTGACTTGGGCCCCTTGTGCACCTCGAAGACGACGATCACCGCGGGCGCCGCCTCCAGGAACGGCTTGTGCCAGTCGGTACCGAGCGGCGCGAGCGCCGCCAGCCACTCCGCGGAGGCGCGGCGGTCGTAGAACTCCCGCTCCTCCGCCTCGGCGGCCTCGCGCAGCCGCCGCTTGCGCTCGGGGTCGGTGACGACGACGAACCGCCACGGCTGCACGTGCGCCCCGCTGGGCGCGGTGGCGGCGGTGCGTACCGCCCACTCGAGCACGCCGTCGGGCAGCGGGCGCGAGTCGAAGTCGCGGACGGTGCGCCGCCGGTCCATGACGTCGTGGAAGGCGCGGGCGCGGTCCGTCGCCTGGTGAGCGGGGACCGTCATCGGCTGCAGCGCGACGGTGGGGCGTTCCGCCGCCGGCCGGTCATTGGTGTAGACCATGAGCGCAGCTCAGCACATCCGGCACACGTGCACAAGACCGCTGGCCACCCGGCCCGTCAGATGCGGAAAGGCAGCGACCGTACCCGGTTGTCGAAGCTGGAGGGGACCAGCTCGGGCGGCGCCGTCGCCCGCACGCCGGGGACGCGGGTGATCAGTTCGCCGAAGATCGCCCGCATCTCCTGCCGCGCGAGGTGGGCGCCCAGGCAGTAGTGCGGACCGCCGCCCCCGAACCCGAGGTGCGGGTTCGGGTCGCGGCCGACGTCGAAGGCCTGCGGGTCGTCGAAGACGGTCTCGTCCCGGTTCGCCGAGCAGAAGTAGAGGACGACCTTGTCCCCGCGGGCCAGCGTCCGTCCGCCGATCTCGTGGTCGCTGGCCAGGGTGCGGCGGAACTGGATGATCGGGGAGGCGTGCCGGACCATCTCGTCGACCGCGGTGTCGAGGTACTTCTCCGGGTCGGACCACAGCACCTCGCGCTGCTCGGGGTGGGCGGTGAGCAGCCACAGGCCGTGGGCGATCGCGTTCCGCGTCGTCTCCACCCCGGCGACCATCAGCAGCGAGAAGAACGCGCCGAGTTCGCGGGAGGTCAGCCGGGCCCCGTCGACGTCGGCCGTGACGAGCGCGGAGATCAGGTCGTCCGTGGGCCGCCGGCGCCGCTCGTGGGCGAGCCGGGCCATCAGCAGGTGCAGCCGCACCAGCGCCCGCAGGCTGCTGCCGGGCAGCCGGACCCGGCTGCGCAGGCCCCGCCCCACACCGATGTCCTGGGTGGCGTGGTCCACCTGACGCAGGATCTGCGGGCGGTAGCGCTCGGGGATGCCCATCATCGTGCAGATGACCCGGAAGGGCATCGGGGAGGCGACGGCCGGGACGAAGTCCGTCGGCTGCCGGTCGATGACGTCGTCGACGATCCGCTGGGCCTCGGCCTTGATGTCGCTCTCGGTGCGGGCCAGCAGGCGCGGGCTGAACGCCCGGGAAACGATGCGCCGCAA
>DASSBO010000417.1:0-13860 GCA_035698655.1 Streptomyces sp. | reverse complement strand
ATCGACTGGCAGGACTGCCCGGCCGACTGGGGCCTGGAGAAGCCGATCAAGTGCGGCTGGGTCACCGTTCCGGTCGACTACGCCAAGCCGAACGGCAAGCAGATCAAGCTCGCCGTGGACCGCATCGGCAACACGGGCACGGTGAAGGAGCGTCAGGGGGCGCTCGTCTACAACCCCGGCGGCCCCGGCGGCTCCGGCCTGCGCTTCCCGCGCCGCGTCACCACCAAGGCGCCCGTCTGGGCCAACGTGGCCAAGGCCTACGACTTCGTCGGCTTCGACCCGCGCGGCGTCGGCCACTCCGCGCCCATCTCCTGCATGGACCCGCAGGAGTACGTCAAGGCCCCGAAGCCGGACCCGGTCCCCGACGACGAGGCCGACAAGCAGGCGCAGCGCAAGCTCGCCCGCGAGTACGCCGAAGGCTGCGCCGAGCGCAGCGGGGTCCTGCTGCCGTTCCTGACGACGCCGAACACCGCGCGGGACATGGACGTCATCCGGGCCGCGCTGGGGGAGCGGAAGCTCAACTACCTTGGCGTCTCCTACGGCACCTACCTGGGGGCCGTCTACGCCACCCTCTTCCCGGGCCACGTGCGCCGCATGGTCGTGGACAGCGTCGTCAACCCGTCGAGGAAGAAGATCTGGTACCAGGCCAACCTGGACCAGGACGTGGCCTTCCAGCGCCGCTGGAAGGACTGGCAGAAGTGGGTCGCCGCGCACGACGACGCCTACGGCATCGGGGAGACCGCCCAGCAGGTCCAGGCGCAGTGGGAGAAGCTGCGCGCCACCGCGGAGAAGGACCCGATCGGCGGGAAGGTCGGCCCGGCCGAGCTGCTCGGCTTCTTCCAGAACGCGCCCTACTACGACAGCGCGTGGGCGCCCGTCGCCGAGGCCTGGTCCGCCTACCTCGAGGGCGACGAACAGCCGCTGATCGACGCGGCCGCGCCCGACCCGTCCGACAAGGCAGGCAACGCGCGGTCGGAGAACAGCACCGCCGTCTACACCGCCGTCGAGTGCAACGACGCCCACTGGCCGGCGAACTGGAAGCGGTGGGACCGGGACAGCACCCGGCTCAACGAGGACCACCCGTTCCTCACCTGGTCCAACACGTGGATGAACCTGCCGTGCGCCACCTGGCCGGAGCCGCAGCACACCCCGGTGCAGGTCCGTTCGCACAAGGGCCTGCCGCCGGTGCTCATCGTCCAGTCCGAGCGGGACGCCGCCACGCCGTACGCCGGCGCCGTCGAACTGCACAAGCGCTTCAAGGGCTCCCGCCTCATCACCGAACGGGACGCCGGCTCGCACGGCGTGACGGGCCTGAAGAACGCGTGCATCAACTCCCGCGTCGACGCCTATCTCCTGCACGGCACGCTCGACGCGCACGACGTCACCTGCGCCCCGCACGCCACGCCGCAGCCGGAGGCGAACAAGTCCTAGCCGCCGCTTGCAGGGATATTCGGTGGGGCTATCGCCACCTGACATCATCCCTGCGCGCAGTGGCCTGGCACACACTTTCCGAGACCACACGTCCATTCGGGACACGGGCGCCCCCCACAACGCCCCCACGCGTAAGCGCCCGTGTGCTCAGGACGACGGGAGGAACCCCCACATGAAGCACCGCAGGACCGTACTGTCCGCCGCCGTCGGGTTCGGGATGGCGGCGAGCCTCTTCGCCGCGCCGGTCGCCGTCGCCGCGCCGCAGCAGGCCGCCGGCGGATCCGTCACCGCCGGGTACACCGCCGGTGACAGAGCTCAGCAGAACGACACGCAGAAGTTCGTCGACGCCATCGCGAAGATCGCCGCGAAGAAGCAGGCCGCGAAGCCGGGCTTCCAGGCCGTGACGATCACCTACAGCGACAACCAGGCGCCCTCGTTCCAGAGCCAGATATCCCAGAGCACCTCGATCTGGAACGGCTCGGTCAACAACGTGACGCTCGCGGAGGTCTCCAGCGGCGGCGACTTCTACTACACCGAGGGCAACGACTCCCGCGGTTCGTACGCATCGACCGACGGCCACGGCCACGGCTACATCTTCCTGGACTACCAGCAGAACCAGACGTACGACTCGGTGCGCGTCGTCGCGCACGAGACGGGGCACGTGCTGGGCCTGCCGGACCACTACTCCGGTCCGTGCAGTGAGCTGATGTCCGGCGGTGGCCCCGGCCCGTCGTGCACCAACCGCTACCCGGACGCGAACGAGAGCGCGACCGTCGAGCAGCTCTGGGCCAACGGCCTGACCGACTGAGGCAGTTCCGCTCAGGGGAAGACCAGGCGCCGCGCCCCCGTCGTGCTCACAACGCCGGGGCGCGGCGCCGCCTCATGTCTGCGTTCAGTCGACCGCGGCGAGCGCGTCGATCTCCACGAGCATCGGCTCCTGGGGGAGTTCGACGAAGACCGTGGTGCGGCAGGGCATGACCTCGCCGGGGCAGTTCTCCTCGATGAACTCGCCGTACGCCTCGTTCATGGCGGCGAAGTCCGCGCGCTTGGTGAGGTAGACGCGGAACATCAGCACGTCGGAGACGCTCGCGCCGCCCGCGGTGAGCACGGCCTTGACGTTCGCCAGCGTGCGGCGGGTCTGCGCCTTCACGTCCCCGTGGTGCAGGTACTCGCCGGTCTGCGGGTCCTGCGGCCCCTGGCCGGACACCTGGAGCAGCGGTCCCTTGCGCACGCCCTGGGAGAACACCCAGGCGGGTGCGGGCGCCTCGGAGGTGCGGATCTCGGTCTTGGCGGTCATGCCGGTGGTCCTCTCTGTGATTTCCAGGTGTGGGGTGGGGCCTGCGGTCTCAGGCCTGGTGTCCGCAGTCGGCGGAGATCCTGCGTGCGGCCTCCCGCAGGTCCGGCAGCAGGGCCAGCACCTGCTCCCTGCTCAGCAGCACGTGCGGGACGGAGACCGACGCGGCCGCGATGACCCGTCCGGTGGCGTCCCGTACGGGTGCGGCGATGCAGGTGATGAAGTCCTCGTGCTCGGCGTCGTCCATCGCCCAGCCCTGCTCGGCGACGGTGGCCAGTTCGGCGAGGAAGGCGCCGGAGTCGGTGATCGTGCGGTCGGTGAAGCGGGTGTACTCGATGGCCTCGGCGGTGCGGCGCCGTTCGGCCTGCGGCAGGTCGGCGAGCAGCACCTTGGCGATGGCGGTGCAGTGCAGCGGCATCGGGAGACCGACGCGTGAGTACATCCGGATGGGCTGCCGCGACTCGTGCTTGTCGAGGTAGACGACGATGCCGTCCTCGTGGACGCCCAGGTGGACGGTCTGGCCGGTGGTCTGGTTGAGCCGCGCCAGATGGGGCGCGGCGACCGCGCGCACTTCGCGCTCCTCCAGGGCGGCGCCGGCGAGCGCGAAGAGCCGGGAGCCCAGATGGAACCGGTGCCCGCCGTCGCGGTGCACGAAGTGCTCGTCCTGCAGGGTGCGCAGCAGCCGCAGCACGGTCGTCTTGTGCACGCCGAGCTGTTCGGCCAGCTCGTCGAGGGAGTGCGGCTGTTCGCCGAGGCTGACGAGGATGCTCAGGGCGCGGGCCAGGCTCTGGCTCATGCGGTGGTCACCCCCGAGGCGGTGACCCGGGTGGCGGCCCAGGCCGTGGGGGAGCAGCCGAGCAGTTCCTGGAGGCGGTCGTGCGGCGGCGGTGCGCCGTGGTCGTCGGGCACGACCAGGGTCGACGCGGCGGCCAGGTGGCCCAGGCGCAGCCGGCGCTGCTGGTCGTCGCCGCGCAGGGCGCCCGCGAGGTAGCCGGCGGCGAACGAGTCGCCGGCGCCGACCTCCTCGACCACCTCGACGGCCGGGGCCCTCTCGGCGGTCACGCAGCCGTCCGCGGTCACGGCGGTGGCGGTGCGGCCGGCGTCCTTGACGACGAGGGTGCGGGGGCCTGGCAGCAGGGCGCGCAGCCGGAGCGGGTCGTCCGTGCCGAGGACGGCGGCGGCCTCGTCGGCGCCGCACAGCACCACGTCGGCGGCGTCGCACAGGTCGCGCAGCACCTTCGGGTCGCGGTCCCGCCACAGCGCCGGGCGCCAGTTGAGGTCGAAGCTGACGGTGCGGCCGCGGCGGGGTTCGGCGAGCAGGCGGTGCAGCAGCGCCAGCGCGCTGTCGGAGAGCGCCGCGGTGATGCCGGAGACGTGCACGAGGCCGGCGCCGTCCAGCAGCGCGCGCACGGCCGGTTCGTCGAGCAGGCCGGGGCCGAGGGCGGAGGCGGCCGAGCCGCGGCGGTAGTAGTGCATGGCGGTGGCGTCGGCGCCGATCTCCTTGACATACAGCCCGGTGGGCCGGTCGGGGTCGACGGTGACGGCCGAGGTGTGCACGCCGTCGGCGGCCAGCGAGCGGACGATGCGGCGGCCGAAGCCGTCCGCGCCGACCCGGCTGACCCAGGCGCTCGGGAAGCCGAGCGCGGCCAGCCCGCGGGCGACGTTGGCCTCCGCACCGCCGTAGGAGTGCCGGAAGGTCGTCACGTCCTCCAGCGGTCCGGCCTGTTCCGGCACCAGGAGCGCCATGGCCTCGCCGATACAGACGGCCTGCGGTACGTGTCCCATCTGTCCTGTCTCGCCGCTTTCCTGTGGTTGACCGATTCGCTGCGGCGATGCTAGAACCAGCGAAGCGTTTTACGCAACATGTGTTGCATCATACGCAACGTACGAGGTCGGCACCTGGGAGGCAGCTGATGGACACGGCAGGCAGCATCGACACCGACGCCGTCGACGCCCTGCGCGAGGAGCGGCTCGACTGGCGGTTCAAGGCCGTGCCGGCGCAGGCGCACGGGCTGACCGCGGGTGCCTTCGCGGCCGCCCGCCCCCGGCTGTCCGGCTTCGGCACCCCGCTGCTGACGCTCGACGCCGCGGCACTGGAGCACAACACCGAGGTCGTCGCCGACTGGGCCGCGACCGCCGGGGTGCTGCTCGCCCCGCACGGCAAGACGACCATGGCGCCCCAGCTGTGGCGGCGTCAGCTGGCCGCCGGTGCATGGGGGATCACCCTCGCCAACCTCCCGCAGCTGCGCGTGGCCCGCGCCTTCGGCGTCAGCCGGCTGCTGCTGGCCAACACGCTGGTCGACCCCGGCGGGCTGGCCTGGCTGTCCCGCGAACTCGACCGCGACCCCGGCTTCACCTTCCTGTCCTGGGTCGACTCCGCACACACCGTCTCCCTGATGGACGACGCCCTGCGCGCCGCAGGAGCACAGCGGCCCGTGGACGTCTGCCTCGAACTCGGCGGCCCGCACGGCCGCACCGGCGTCCGGGACGAGGCCGAAGCGCTGCGCATCGCCGAGGTCGTCGAGGCGTCCCCCGTGCTGCGCCTCGCCGGCACCGGCGGCTACGAGGGCGCGTTCGCCCACGACGACTCCGCGGAGAGCTTCGCGACCGTCCGCGACTGGCTGCGCCGCCTGGCCGCCCTGAACGGACGACTGCCGTACGAGACACCGCGCCCGGTCGTCACCGCGGGCGGCAGCGCCTTCCCGGACCTGGTCACCGAACAGCTGGCCGGCCTGCCCGGCACCGACGTCATCGTCCGCTCCGGCGCGTACATCGTCCACGACGACGGCTTCTACCGCGGCATCTCGCCCTTCGGCCGGACCGGCCGGCTGCCCGGCACCCGCCCGCTGCGGTCCGCCATGCACGGCTGGGCCCGGGTCGTCTCCCGCCCCGAACCCGGACTGGCGCTCCTGGACGCCGGCAAGCGCGACCTGCCCTTCGACGAGGGCCTGCCCGAGCCGCAACTCGTGCGCGGCGGCGGGCCGCTGCCCGCCTCCGCCGCGATCACCGCACTCAACGACCAGCACGCCTTCCTGCGCGGCCCCGGCGCCGACGGCACGCAGATCGGCGACGTGCTGCGGCTGGGGCCCTCCCACCCGTGCACCGCCCTGGACAAGTGGACGCTGCTCCCCGTCGTCGCGGACGCCGACGCCGCCGACCCGGTCGTCGTCGACCTGGTCAGGACGTGGTTCTGATGGCCGGACTGGCCATCCGCGGCGCCACCGTCGTCGACGGAACCGGCGCCCCCGGCCTGCGGCGCGACGTGACGGTGACCGGCGGGCGCATCGCCGAAGTCGCCGAACCCGGGCAGCGGCTGACCGCGGACCGCGTACTCGACGCCGACGGGCTGGTGCTGGCGCCCGGCTTCATCGACATGCACGCCCACTCCGACCTGGCGCTGCTCACCGAACCCGACCACCTCGCCAAGGTCGGCCAGGGCGTGACCTGCGAAGTGCTCGGCCAGGACGGCCTGTCCTACGCGCCCGTGGACGACACCACCCTCGAACAGACCCGGCAGGCCATCGCCGGCTGGAACGGCGACCCCTCCGACGCGGACTTCGACTGGAGCTGGCACAGCGTCGGCGAGTACCTCGACCGGCTCGACGACGGCATCGCCGTCAACGCCTGCTACCTCGTCCCGCAGGGGTCGGTGCGGATGCTCGCGGCCGGCTGGGAACCACGCCCCGCCACTCCCGCCGAACTCGACCGCATGCGTGCCCTGGTCGCCGAGGGCATGGAACAGGGCGCCGTCGGCATGTCCAGCGGACTGACCTACACCCCCGGCATGTACGCCGACGACGCGGAACTGACCGAACTGTGCCGCGTCGTCGCCCGCCTCGGCGGGTTCTACGCCCCGCACCACCGCTCCTACGGCGCCGGAGCACTGCAGGCCTACGCACAGATGGTCGCGGTCGCGCGCGCCTCGGGCTGTCCGCTGCATCTGGCGCACGCCACCGTGAACTTCGGCGTCAACGCCGGCCGCGCACCCGAACTGCTTGCCCTGCTGGACGACGCACTCGCCGACGGCTGCGACATCACCCTGGACAGCTACCCCTACCTGCCCGGCTCCACCACCCTGGCCGCCCTGCTGCCGAGCCGCGCCTCCGCCGGCGGACCGTCCGCGGTACTGCGGCGGCTGCGAGATCCCGCACAACTGCCCGCCATCCGGCACGAGCTGGAGGTGACCGGCTCGGACGGCTGCCACGGAGTGCCGGCCGAGTGGGACACCATCGAGATCGCCGGCTCGAGCGACGCCGCCGCCGTGGGCCGCACCGTCGCCGAACTGGCCGACGAGCGGGAGCAGTCGGCGTTCGAGGTGTACGTCGGCCTGCTGCTCGCCGACGAGCTGGGCACCACGATCCTGCAGCACGTCGGACACGAGGAGAACGTCCGGGCCGTCATGCGCCACAGCGCGCACACCGGCGGCAGCGACGGCCTGCTCGCCGCCGACCGGCCGCACCCGCGGGCCTGGGGCACCTTCCCCCGCTACCTCGCCCACTACGTACGCGAACTGGGCGTCCTCTCCCTGGAGGAGTGCGTCGCCCACCTGACCGGCCGCGCCGCCCGGCGCCTGCGGCTGGCCGACCGCGGACTGGTCCGCGCCGGTCACCACGCCGACCTGGTGCTGTTCGACCCGGCCACCGTCCGCGACACCGCCACGTTCGACGAGCCACGACAGCAGCCCGAGGGCATCCCGTACGTCCTCGTCGGCGGCACGCCCGTCATCGCCGACGGCCGGCACACCGGCGCGCTGCCCGGCCGGTCCCTGCGCCGCACCCCCGAAGGAGTCACCCGGTGACCACTCCCGCCACCACGTCCGTCCTCGACCTGCTGGCCCGCGAGCGCGTGCTGACCGTCGTCCGCGCACCGGCGATCCCGGACGCCGCCGAACTGTGCCGGGCGCTGCTGGCCGGCGGCATCAGCTGCGTCGAACTCACCTTCACCACACCGGACCTGCTGCGCCACCTGCGGGACGCGGCGGCCGTGCCCGGCTGCCGCGTCGGCGCCGGCACGGTCCTGACCGCCGACGACGCCGCGGCGGCCGTGGACGCCGGCGCCGAGTTCCTCGTCACCCCGGGCCTGCGGCCCGACGTCGCCCGCGTCGCCCGCGAACGCGACGTGCCCTTCGTGATGGGCGCGTTCACGCCCTCGGAGGTGCTCACCGCACTGGAGTGGGGCGCGGCCGCCGTGAAGATCTTCCCCGCGCACGCCCTCGGCCCCCGCTACCTGAAGGACCTGCGCGGGCCGCTGCCCGACGTGCGGCTGATCCCGTCCGGCGGCGTCGGCCCCGACAACGCCGGCGCGTTCCTGGCCCACGGCGCGCTGGCCGTATCGGCCGGCACCGACGTGGTGCCGCCCGCCTCCGTCGCCTCCGGCGACTGGGCCGACGTCACCCGCCGCGCCCGCCGGTTCACCGGCGTGCTGGCCGAAGCCGCCGCCCCTGCGGCGACATGACCACGAAGGGCCATCGATGATCCACTGGCTTCACGACACGACCGGCGGCCTGCTGACGCTCTGCGGCGCGTCCATCGCCCTGCTCCTCCTGCTGATCATCAAGGCGAAGATCGAGCCGTTCGTCGCGCTCGTCGCCTCCGCCTTCGCCCTGGCGCTGGCCGCCGGGATGCCGGTGGCGAAGATCGTCGGCGGCGGGGACTCCGAGACCTCGATCCTGGAGAGCGGCTTCGGCGGCATCCTCGGACACATCGCGCCCATCATCGGACTGGGTACCGTGCTCGGCGCCGTCCTGGAGATATCCGGCGGCGCCGACGTGCTCACCCGCCGGCTGCTGAACCTCTTCGGACCGCGCGGAGTGCCGCTGGCCATGGGACTGGCCGGACTCGTCTTCGGCATCCCCGTCTTCTTCGACGTCGGCGTCTTCGTGCTCGCGCCGCTCGTCCTCATCGCCGCCCGGCGGGGCGGACGCTCGCTGGTGCTCTACGCGCTCCCGCTGCTGGCCGGACTGTCGATGACCCACGCCTTCATCCCTCCGCACCCCGGACCGGTCACCGCGGCGAGCCTGCTGCACGTCTCACTGGGCTGGCTCATCGTCATGGGCCTGGCCTGCGGCGTCCCGGCGTTCCTGGTGGCAGGCGTCGCATGGGGATCGTGGATCAGCAAGCGGGTGTGGGTGCCCGTCCCCGACGAGGTCGGCGCCGGCGCCGGGGACGACGGAGACCGGGTGCCCGCCCAGGGCAGCCCGAGCCCCGCCTCGGACGCGGCCGTCGAGGCAGAGCAGGCGGCCACGTCGGCCGCGGAGTCGCCGACCGGCACCGCGACGGCGACGAAGACGCCCGGCCCGGTGACGACGACCGGCCCGTCGGACGGGCGGCCCGGTGAACCGTCGCTCGCAGCGGTCGGGCTCGTCATCGCCGTGCCGATGCTGCTCATCCTGCTGGCCACCTTCGGGTCGGTGTGGTGGAAGGAGAGCCCCGCACTGCCCGTCCTGAACTTCCTGGGCAACCCGACGGTGGCACTCACCCTCGCGCTGCTGCTGGCCATGTACCTGCTGGGCGTCCGCCGCGGCATCACCCTCCCGGAGCTCTCCCGGTTCTCCGCCAACTCGCTGCGCCCGGTCGGCATGATCCTGCTGGTGGTCGGCGCCGGCGCGTTCTACGGCGCCGTCATCTCCGCCACCGGTGTGGGCACCGCGCTCGCCCACACCCTGGACCAGGCCGGCCTCCCGCTGATGCTGATGGCCTACCTCATCAGCGCCGGACTGCGGATCGCCCAGGGCTCCGCGACGGTGGCCATCGTCACCACCGGCGGCATCCTCGGCTCCTTCGTCGAGGCCCAGCACCTGTCCCAGCCGCAGCTCGCCCTGGTCGCCGTGGCCATCTCGGCAGGCTCGATCATCGCCTCCCACGTCAACGACGGCGGCTTCTGGATGGTCTCCCGCTTCTTCAACATGACCGTGCGGCAGACGCTGATGACGTGGACGGTCCTGGAGACGATCCTGTCGGTGGCCGGATTCGCCGTCGCCGGCGCGCTGAGCCTGGTCATCTGACGCCGAATACGTTGGACTAGACCACATGGACCTCATCCCCGCGCCGCTGACCGTCGCACAACCGTCGTCCGCCGGTGCCGTCCTGGACGCACACACCACCATCGCGGCCGGCGCCGGCACCGAGCAGACCGCACAGTGGCTGCGCAGCACGCTCGGCGCCGCGCTGGGCCTGCCGCTGCCGCCCGCCGGCGCGGCCGGCGCCGACGGCGCGCACACGATCCGGCTGCGCATCGACGACCGGCAGGCACCGGAGGGCTACCGGCTGACGACCGGCGCCGACGACGGCGTGCAGCTCACCGGCGGCGGCCCGGCGGGCCTCTTCTGGGGCGCGCAGACACTGCGCCAGCTGCTCGGCCCGGACGCCCACCGGCGCGCCCCCGTCACGCCGGAGACGGAGCGGCGGCTCCCGCACGTCGAGGTCACGGACGCACCGCGCTTCCGCTGGCGCGGCATGCTGCTCGACGTCGCACGGCACTTCATGCCCAAGGACGGCGTGCTGCGCTACATCGACCTCATGGCCGCCCACAAGCTCAACGTCCTGCACCTGCACCTGACCGACGACCAGGGCTGGCGCGTCGAGATCAAGCGGTACCCGCGACTGACCGGGACCGGCTCCTGGCGCACCCGGACGAAGGTCGGCCTGCGGGAGTCGCCGCTGTGGGACGAACGGCCGCACGGCGGGTTCTACAGCCAGGACGACCTCCGCGAGATCGTCGCGTACGCCGCCGCCCGGCACGTCACCGTCGTCCCCGAGATCGACGTGCCAGGGCACTCGCAGGCCGCCATCGCGGCGTATCCGGAGCTCGGCAACGCCGATGCGGTCGACACCGCGTCCCTGGAGGTCCTCACCCGCTGGGGCGTCAACCCCAACGTGCTCGCGCCGTCCGAGGAGACCCTGCGCTTCTACGAGAACGTGCTCACCGAGGTCCTCGGCCTCTTCCCCTCCACCTTCGTCCACATCGGCGGCGACGAGTGCCCCAAGGAGCAGTGGCGCCGCTCCCCGGCCGCGCAGGCCCGTATCCGCGAACTGGGCCTGGCCGACGAGGATGCGCTGCAGAGCTGGTTCATCCGGCACTTCGACCGCTGGCTCGCCGACCGCGGCCGCCGCCTGATCGGCTGGGACGAGATCCTCGAAGGCGGCCTCGCCCCCGGCGCCGCCGTCTCCTCCTGGCGCGGCTACGCCGGCGGCATCGCCGCCGCGCAGGCCGGGCACGACGTCGTGATGTGCCCCGAACAGCAGGTCTACCTCGACCACCGCCAGGACGGCGGCCCCGACGAGCCGGTACCCATCGGGTACGTGCGCACCCTGGAGGACGTCTACCGCTTCGAGCCGGTGCCGCCGCAACTCGACGAGCAGCAGGCCCGGCACGTCCTCGGGACACAGGCCAACGTCTGGACCGAGGTGATGGACTCCGCCCGGTACGTCGACTACATGGCCTTCCCGCGCCTCGCCGCGTTCGCCGAGGTCGCCTGGTCTGCCCTGCCGGAGCCCGCCGAGCGGGATGACGCGGCCTTCACCGCCCGTATGCAGACCCACTACCGGCGGCTGGACGCCCTCGGCGTCGAGTACCGCCCGCAGTCCGGCCCCCATCCCTGGCAGCGCCGCCCCGGCGTCCCCGGCCGCCCGATCGACGGCCTGCCGCCGACGGTGTGACCGGTCGCCGTCACCTGCGACGCCACTCGACGGAGTGGTCTCTCAGGTGACGGCGTGTCAGTTCACGGGTGCGCAGCCAGGCTTGTCGATCATGGGGCGATGACCTTCCCACATCGACGTTCCGTGCGGCGCCGCCGCGTGCTGCTCCCTGCGGCCGTGAGTGCCCTCAGCCTGCTGCCCGTGCTGTTCAGCACGCCGGCGCAGGCCGCCGCCCAGGCGCCGGACGCCGCGCGCGGCGCCGCCTCCGAGGCGGGCACTGCCGCGTACCTGGCATCCATCCGTGACGACCCGGCGCTGCTGCGCGACTTCTTCCGCCGCATGCCCAAAGGCGGCGACCTGCACAACCACCTGTCCGGGGCCGCGACGACCGAGTACCTGATCGAACTCGCCGGTGACGACGGCCTGTGCATCGACACCGCCACGATGACCGCCGTCGCCCCGCCGTGCGGCCCGGGCGCCCGCCCGGCCGCCGACGCCCGTACCGACCGCGGCTTCCGCGAGGCGATCGTGCGGGCCTGGTCCATGCAGGACTTCCCGCCGGGGGAGAGCGGCCACGACCACTTCTTCGCCACCTTTGGCAAGTTCGGCGAGGTCACCTGGCGCAATCCCGGCAAGCTGCTCGCCAACGTGGCCAACAAGGCAGCGAAGCAGCACCAGTTCTACCTGGAGACCATGGTCACCCCGGCCTCCGACGGCGCGAAGAAGCTCGCCAACGAGGTCGGCTGGCACGACGACTTCGCCACCATGCACGCCAAACTGCTCGCGGACGGCAGACTCGACGAGCTCGTCGCCAAGGCGCGGGCGGACGCCGACCGCGCCGAGGCGGTCTTCCGCAGGACCGACGGCTGCGGCACCGGCCACGCCAAGGCAGGCTGCGACCTGACGGTGCGGTACATCGCGCAGGTATCCAGAGGCAGCACGCCGGAACGGGTCTTCACACAGATGGCCCTGGGCATGCGGCTGGCCGAACGCGACCCGCGCTTCGTCGCGGTCAACCTCGTGCAGCCCGAGGACTGGGACACTTCCCTGCGCAACTACCACCTGCAGATGCGCATGCTGCACTACCTGCGCGGCGTCTACCCGGGCGCCCACCTCACCCTGCACGCCGGCGAGCTGTGGCCGGGCCTGGTCAAGCCGCAGGCCCTGAAGTTCCACATCAAGGAAGCGGTGAACATCGCCGGCGCCGAGCGCATCGGTCACGGCGTGGACCTCGTCCATGAGGACGACTGGCAGGACACGGCCCGCACGATGGCGAAGCAGGAGATCGCCGTCGAGGTGCCCTTGACCAGCAACGCGCAGATCCTCGGCGTGCGCGGTGCGGAGCACCCCTTCGACACCTATCGCGCCTACGACGTCCCTGTTGTGCTGGCCACCGACGACGAGGGTGTCAGCCGTACCGACATCAGCCACGAGTACCGGTACGCCGCCGCCACCTACGGCCTGACCTACCAGGAGCTGAAGGACCTGGCGCGCGCGTCCCTGGAGTACGCCTTCCTGCCCGGCCGCAGCCTGTGGCAGGGCAACCCGACCGAGGAGGGCTACCAGCCGCAGAGCGCCTGCGCCGGACAGCTGCCCGGCAGCGGCCACCCGGCAGGCGCCGACTGCCGCAGCCTGCTCGCCGCCAGCGACAAGGCCACCGTGCAGTGGCGCCAGGAGGCGGCCTTCGCGACCTTCGAGCAGGCCGTCGGCACCCGGCACTGACCGCCCGCCGCCTGTGTTCGGCCGCCCCGCGCCGGGGGCGGCCGAACGCCCCCGTGAACCCATTTGCGACCGCTTACTTTAGACTCCGAAGGAAGGGGGCTCTGCGGCGACTCGCTCGTACCGAGCCGCGCAGTCGTCAAGGAGGTCCCTGTGCCGGGTCCGAACGGTAAGCCTCGTGAAGAGCACATGTCACGGGTGCTGGGGCAGCGTGGCAGCGACAACCGTCGCCAGAACCTCTCGCTGGTCTTCCGCAGCATCCTGCGCCAGGGCGCACTGCCGCGTGCGGAGATCGTGCGGAGCACCGGCATGTCGGCGGCGACCGTCACCACCCTGACGGGCCGGCTGCTCGAGGCCGGCCTCCTCGTGGAACTTCCCCCCGAGACGAGCGCCGTGGGCCGGCCCCGGGTGCCGCTGGGCGTGGCCAGCGAGGCGTTCCTGACCGTGGGGGTGCACCTGGGCCCCCGGCAGGCAGGAGTCAGCCTGGTGCGGCTGGACGGCACGGAGCTCGCCTCCGTGCTCGTCAACCACGAGGGCATGTCGCCGCGGAAGACGATGAACCGCATCGTCGCCACGGCCGATGCCCTGCTCGCGGAGCACGGCGGTGCCGCCACCGTCCTCGGCACCGGCATCGCCACCGGGGGCACCGTGGACCGCGACCGGGGCGTGGTCGTGCGGCACGAGAAGATGGGGTGGGCGAAGCCCGCCGACCTGGACGCGCTCACCGGTTCGCGGCTGCCACGCCCCCTGGTCATCGAGAAGAACACCAGGGCGGCCGCC
>DASSBO010000416.1:0-7023 GCA_035698655.1 Streptomyces sp. | reverse complement strand
CTGTTCGATCCAGGCGCGGCCGCGCTCTCCCATCCGCCGGCGCAGCCCGGGGTCGCGCAGCAGGGTGACGATCCGCTCGGCGGCCTCCTCGGGGGCCCCGCCGCGCACCACCCAGCCGGTCTCGCCGTGCAGCACGGCGTCGGGTGCGCCGCCGGAGTCGCCGGCGACGACGGGCAGCCCGGTAGCGGAGGCCTCCAGGTAGACGATGCCGAGGCCCTCGACGTCCAGGCCGCCGCGCCGGGTGCGGCACGGCATGGCGAAGACGTCCCCGGCGCCGTAATGGGCGGGCAGCTCCTCCCAGGGCACCGCGCCGGTGAACCGGACGGCGCCTGTGACGCCGGCCCCGGCGGCGAGCCGCTCCAGCCGCGCGCGGTACGGGCCGGCGCCGACGACGAGCAGCACCGCGTCGGGCACGCCCGCCAGGATGCGGGGCATGGCGGCGATCAGGGTGTCCTGGCCCTTGCGGGGAACCAGGCGGGAGACGCACGCGACGACGGGACGGTCCGTCAGACCGAGCCGTGCGCGCACCTTCTCGCCGCCGGAGCCGGGGTGGAAGGTCTGCTCGTCGACACCGGGCGGCAGGTGCGTCATACGGCCCGCGGCCGCCTCGCTCAGCGCGCCGGCGATGCGGGTGCGGGTGTAGTCGCCGAGGTAGGTGAGGGTGTCGGTGCCCTCGCCGATGCGGCGCAGCAGCTGCCGGGCCGCGGGAAGCTGCGCCCAGGCGGCCTCGTGGCCGTGCGTGGTGGCCACCAGGCGCTGCGCGCCGGCCCGGCGCAGCGCGGGGGCCATCAGGCCGAGCGGGGCGGCGGCGCCGAACCACACGGCGCGGCAGTCGTGTGCGCGCAGCAGCGCGGCGGCACGGCGGGTCACCCGCGGGGTGGGCAGCAGCATGGTGGCCCGGTCGCGGACGACGGTGAAGGGCTGCTCGGCGTCGAAGCGGGCGGTCGCCTCGTGGGCCTCGCGGCCGTGCCGCCAGGTGGAGGCGTAGACGACGAGGCTCTCCGGGTCCAGGCGGAGCGCCATGCTGTGCAGGAACGCCTGGATGCCGCCGGGGCGCGGCGGGAAGTCGTTGGTGACGAGGAGCGTCTTGTGCATGGTGTGCCCGACAGTACCGGGCCGTCCCGCGGGCGGGCTGCTGGCATGATGTCCGGGCGGACAAGCGGCTGGAGGGGCGAGGCGAGCATGGCGGCGCACGGCGGGCGGACGGGGGGCGGCCCGTGGCAGCAGGCCGCGGCGACGGCGGTGTGGGCGGTGACGCGCACGGTGCTGCTGCTGACCGTCTTCAAGGTGATCCCGGTGCGCGGCCCGGATGTGACCAGCGACGTGTCGGTGATCTACCACGGCTGGTTCCGGGTGCTCGCCGACGGCACGTTCCCCGTCGGCGACGTCACCTGGCAGTACCCGCCGGGCGCCGCGCTGGCGGTGCTCTCGCCGGGCCTGCTGCCGTGGCTCGGCTACGCCACGGCGTTCTTCGTGCTGGCCTGCGTGGCCGACGCGGTGACCTTCGTCCTGTTGCTGCGGGCCGGCCGGCGTCCGGACCGGCGGGCGGCCGGCGTGTGGTTCTGGGTGCTCGGTCTGCCGCTGCTGGGGCCGACCGCGTACGCCCGGTACGACGTGATGGTGACGGCCGTCGTGGTCGCTGCCGCCCTGGTGGCGGCGCGGCGGCCGGGCACGGCGGGCGCGCTGACGGGGCTGGGCGCCATGCTGAAGGGCTGGCCGGCGCTGCTGCTGCTCGGGGCGCCGCGGGGGCGCGGGTCCCGGGCGATGTGGGGCTGGGCGGCGGTGGTGGCCGGCCTGCTCACCCTGGCGTTCACGGTGTCGATGCCGGGCGCCCTGGGCTTCGTCACGGCGCAGCGGGACCGGGGCACGGAGGTCGAGTCGCTGGGCGGGCTGGTCTTCCACGTGGCGCGGCAGTTCGGCTGGGAGGGGCAGGTGGGCCTGCACTACGGCTCGATCGAGTTCCTGGGGCCCGGGGTGCCGCAGGTCAGCAGCGCCGCGCTGGTGCTGACGGCGGTGGCGTTCGGCTGGCTGCTGCTGTGGCGGTGGCGGGCCGTGGAGTGGACGGCGACGACGCCGGCGGACGCGGCGTTCACCGCGGTGCTGCTGTTCGTCACGACGAGCCGGGTCATCAGCCCGCAGTACATGGTGTGGCTGCTCGGGCTCGGCGCGGTGTGCGTCGGGCTGCGGGCGGGCCGCATGACGGCGCCGGCCGTGCTGGTGCCGGCCGCCACCGGGCTGACGCTGCTGGAGTTCCCCATCTGGTTCGACCACGTCGTGGCCAGTGACGGGCTCGGGCTGACGCTGATCGCCGCGCGCGACGGGCTGCTGGTGGCCGCGTCGGTGCTGGCGGCGGTGCGGCTGTGGCGGTCGACGGTGACCGGGCCGCGCCGCCGGGCGGTACCGGGTCCCCAGCCGGCTGGGCGTCCGCTCAGCCCAACTGCTCGCGCAGGTACGTCCGCCACCGGTCGGTGAACGCGGCGACGTCCGTGTGCAGCACCTCGTGCAGCGCGTCGTCGACGGCGTCGCTGCCGGTCGTGCGGCTGGTGCCGACCTCGGCGTAGAACGTGGTCAGCGCGTGGGTGCCCCAGTGGGCGGCGATCATGCGGCAGGCGAGCCAGCCGCCCTCGTAGGCGCGGGCGAGGGCGTCCTCGCCGTTGTCGAACCGGAAGTCGGTGTCCTGCGGCAGCGTCTCGGGGACGTCACCGGCGCGGACGGCGGCGGCCAGTTCGGGGGCGACCTGCTGCGGGGTGCGGCCGGTGTTCCGGTAGGCGACCCAGTCGGCGAAGCCCTCGGACAGCCACAGCGGTGTGGCGGAGGTCGTCCAGCGGCGGGTGGCGACGTGCGTGGTCTCGTGCGTCGTCACCACCTGCCGGCCGAGTTCGCTGAGGACCGCGTAGGAGCGGGGGTTGACGACGATCCGTTCGGCGGTGGCGCCCTTCGAGGAGCCGGCCTCGCCGGTGGTCACGGCGGCGATGCCCTGGTACGTCGATCCGGGGCTGTCGAGCAGTGCGCCCATGTCGTGCAGGCTGTCGGGAACGAGCACCACGACGCGCTGGGACCAGTCGCGGGGCCAGGCGCGGGAGACGTCGGGCACGGCGGCGTCGGCGTCGTGCGCGATCTCCCGCAGCCGGGCCTTCGCGTTTCCGGTGCCCAGTACCAGGCTGTGGTCGCCGTGCACGACGGTGACGGCGCCCTGCTCCCACAGTTCGGTGCTGCTGCCGGGCAGTTCCCCGGACAGGTACCACTGCCCGCTCCGCCGGTGCAGCTCGAGGTCCTCGGAGGCGGTGACCGGCGCCCGGTCGTAGCCGCGCAGCCGGTAGCTGAGGGTGACCTGGGCCTGTGCGGAGCCGCCGTCGACCTGCAGCGAGGTCAGCTGCTGCGACCAGCGGCCGACCGGCAGCTTCGCGAGTGTGGTGATCGCCTGGCGCTGCTGCACCCGGTAGCGGTCGGCCTGCGGGTCGACGGCGGCGAGGTAGCGGTCGCGGTCGCCGTCGACGACAGCGGCGGACTGCCGGTCCAGCACCTCCTGGATCGCGGCGCGGGCACCGGAGGTGTCGGGCCGGGAGCCGGTGCAGCCGATCAGCCCGGTGAGCAGCACGACGAGCACGACGAGCAGTATCGGTGTCCTCTTGCCGTTGCGACCCACACGGCGATCGTAGATCGCCTCGGGGCGGGTCAGGGCCGGGTGACGGCGGTGACCGGCATCATGCCCACCGGGTCGTAGCGCACGGCGGCGCCGGGGTAGGGCGCGTGCACCACCTGGCCGCCCCCGACGTACATGGCGATGTGGCTGGAGTCGCTGCGGTAGACGACGAGGTCCCCGGGGCGGACCTGGGACAGCGGCACCCGGCGCCCGGCGTCCCGCTGGCCCTGAGCGGTGCGCGGGAGGGCCACACCTGCCTGGCGGTAGGCCCACTGGGTGAGACCGGAACAGTCGAAGGCGTCCGGCCCGGCGGCGCCCCAGACGTACGGCGAGCCGACCGCGGCACGAACCGCGGCGACCGCGGCGGCGGCGCGGCTGGAGACCGCGGCCGGCCCGCCGAGGACGGGCGGCCGGCCGCTGCTGCGGGAGGTGCGCTCGCGCTCGGCCTGCTGGCGGGGGGTGAGTTCCTTGTAGAGCCGCTGTGCGGCGCGGAGTCTTCGCTGGACCGTGCTCTTGCTGTGCTGCAGCCGGTCGCGCTGCCGCTGCAGTCTGTCCAGCGTGCGCGAGACCTCGGCCTGCTGCTGGCGCAGGCTGCGCTCGGCCGCCAGCAGCCGGTGCAGTTCGTCGTGCTGCCGGACGCTGATGCGGTCCAGCGTGGAGGCCTTGGCCAGGTAGTCCTCGGGGTCGCCGGAGAGCAGGAGTGCGACGGTGGGGTCGATGCCGCCCGAGCGGTACTGGGCGCCGGCCAGCGCACCGAGCGTGTCGCGCAGCCGGTTGACCTCGTCACGGCCGCGCGCCGCGCGGTCGCGGGACTGCTCGACCCGGCGTTCCAGGTCGTGCACCTTCTCGGCGGCGGCGTCGTACTTCTGGGTGGCCCGTTCGGCCTGCGCGTACAGCCGGTCGATGCGTTTCGCCACCTGGGCGGGCGAGTCGTCACCCGGCCGGGCGTCGGCGGGCGGCGGCGACAGGGCGACGGCGGCCCCGGCGACCGTCAGCACGGCGGCGCGTGCGGCCCAGCACCTGCGGTGCTGAGCGGTACCTCGGTGAAGGCGGTGCGAGACCACGGGGCCGCGCTCCTTCCGCTAGGCGAACTGCGCCCGCAGAATGTAGCCGTGTGGTCACACTGAGCCAAGGACCGTACGAGGCGGCAGAGCACGCCCGGACGGCGGCGCCCCGCCGATGACGCAGGTCAGCGACGGGGCAAACGGGTGCGCGGCGGCCGCGGGGGAATCACCCGTAAGAACGAAGGCCGGACTCAGCCGACGCGCACGCCGAACATGAACGGCATGTTGTTGATCGACTCGTAGCGCACGGTGGCGCCGGAGTGCGGCGCGTGCAGGATCATGCCGTTGCCCGCGTAGAGACCGATGTGGTGCAGGTCGCCGTAGAACAGCACCAGGTCACCGGGCTTGAGGTTGCCGCGGCTGACGTGCGGCCCGGCGTTGGCCTGGGCCTGGGAGGTGCGCGGGATGGAGACGCCGGCCTGCGCGTACGCCCAGGAGGTGAGGCCGGAGCAGTCGAAGGAGCTGGGGCCGGTGGCGCCCCAGACGTAGGGCGAGCCGATCTTGCTCTGCGCGGCGCTGAGCGCGGCGGACGCGAACTGCGAGGCGGGCGCGTCGCTGCCGAGGTCGACGCGGGCACTCGCGCTGCGGTTGGCCCGCGCCTCCTTGGCGCGCATCTCCGCCCGCTCCTTGGCCGTCAGGGTGTTGAGGAGTCTGCGGGCCTCGGAGAGCTTGCTCTGGACCTCTTTCTTCTTCTTGCCGAGTTCCTTGCGGGCGTCGGCGAGGTCGGCCAGCTTGTCGTGGGCCTCCTCGCGCTGCTGCTGCAGGGAGCGCTGCTTGGCCTGGATCTTGCGCAGCGCCTCGGCCTGCCTGGTGCTCAACTGGTCGAGCGTGGAGGCCTTGTCGAGGTAGTGGTCCGGGTCGGAGGAGAGGAACAGCTGCAGCGAGGGGTCTATGCCGCCGTTGCGGTACTGCGCCGTGGCCATCGAACCGAGGCTGTCCCGCAGGTCGTTCAGTTCCGCCTGGTCGCGGGCGACGCTGTCCTGCAGGTTGCTGACCTGCTTCTGCAGCTTCTCCTGGCTCTCCTTGGCGCCGTTGTACTTCTCCGTGGCGCGCTCGGCGTCCTCGTGGAGCTTGTCGACCTTCGCCTTGACCTCGTCCATGGACGGCTTGGCGGGCGCCGCCTGTGCGGTCTGCGAAGTGAGAGCGACGGCGGCTGCGGCGGTCGCGGTGAGCACGGTCACGCGTGCCCGGCTCGGCTGCTTGGGTCGACGGTGGGACGCCACTGGGGCGAGCTCCTTCTTCCTCAGCCGCCTGCCGGTAGGTCACACCGGCTCCGCGTCGTGCGGACCGCGGAACTAGGCGGTACCTCCGCGGCCACCCCGGATGAGTGGTCGACCGCGCGAAGGTTCGAGCCCAGACACTAGCCACGGTGTAACGAGCGGATCAAATTCCTGCACGAAAAATCTTGGTCGCAACCGAATTCTTTACTCTCATCCCACCCGCAGCAACGACCACTTGACACACCGTAGGAACAATACGGACGAGCCGGGCATCAAGCAGAGGGCGCAGGCGGTCCGTTGAGACCACCACGGGACCTAGCTGCGGGCCAGACGTTTGACGAGCAACGCAGCGGATACGGGGCGGGCTCCGGCCGCCGCGCACCCGTCGGCGACCTCGCGGTCGGAGGAGACCACCACCACCGGACGGCCGGCCGGTTCGGCGCGCACCAGCCGGCGAATCAGCTCGTCGGCCGTCTGTCCCGGCCTGCTGAAGAGCACCCGCACGCCGCGCGGCGGCGCCAGCAGCACGGGGGCGGCGAGTTCGGCACCGTCGAAGACACACGTCATCTCCGCGCCCGTCTGCGCCGCGAGCCCGGCCAGGGAGCCGAGCAGCCGCAGCCGCTGCTTCTCCAGCGGCAGCGTCGGATAGCCGGTCTTGGTGACGTTGTAGCCGTCGACGACCAGGTGCGCCTGCGGCAGGGACAGCAACTGGTCCAGCAGCGCCGGGTCGTCGGCCGACAGCGCCCGCGCCGCCACGTCCTTGGGACTGAGCCGGCCCGGCTCCACGGCGTCGACCATGTCCGCGGGGCGCACGTCCGCCGGCGGCAACGCCAGCTCACGGCGCAGCCCCTGGGCGGCGTCCAGCACCGTGTCCAGCAGCAGCCGCACCCGCATGTCCTCGACGCTACGGCCTTCCCGGGCCGCCCGGCGGGTGGCCTCCAGGGCCGCCTCCGCCTCGCCGAGGCGCGCCTTGAGCCGCCGGTTCTCGCTCTCGGCGGCGGACACCTGGATGTGCCCCTCGGAGCGCAGGGTCTCCATCTCGCCGTGCAGCTTGCGCAGTGCGGCCTCGCCGCGCTTGACGTCACTGAGGGCGGCC
>DASSBO010000415.1:0-5299 GCA_035698655.1 Streptomyces sp. | reverse complement strand
GCCGCCCGCCGCGGCCGGCCGGGTCCTGGACGTCAGCGACCACGACGACGTCACCGAACTGCTCACTCTGGCCGACGGCCTCGTCACGGACTACTCGTCCATTCTGTTCGACTACGCCCTGCTGGACCGGCCGGTCATCTGCTACCTGCCCGACCACGACGCCTACCTGGCCGAGGACCGCGGCACCTACCTGGACCTGTACGACGTCGCCCCCGGCCCGGTCGTCAGCACGCAGGAGGAGCTGTTCGCCGCCGTCGCCGGCCTCAAGGCGGCGGAGGTCGACCACCGTGACGCCCGGCAGCGCTTCGTCGCGTCCTTCGGTGAGTACGACACCGGGCAGGCCGCCCGCCGCGTCGTCGAGCGACTCGGTCTGACGAGCAAGGGCCTGACGGGCAGGGACCGCCCATGACCGTGCGGGACGTCTTCTTCGTCGGCAACAGCACCGACGCGCTCGGCGGCGTCACCAGCTGGACGCACCAGCTGGCCCGGCTGCTGACGGACCGCGGCCACCGGGTGCACGTCGTCGGCGTCACCTCGACGGGGTCCGGGGCCGCCGACCTGCCCTACCCCACCACCACGCTGACGCGCACCCAGCCGCCGCGGCCGCTGCCCGGGGGCCTGCGTGCCAAGGCCGACCCGGTGCTGCGGTGGCGCCGCCGGGCGCGCCGGGAGCTGATGCGCCGCCAGGCGCGGCAGCTGACCGCGCTGTTCCGTGCGGCACGCCCGGGCGGGGTCGTGGTGGTCACCCAGGTGTGGGCGATGGAGTGGCTGGCACTGGCCGACACCGCCGGACTGACCGTCCTCGGCATGAGCCACGAGTCGTACGACACGTGCCGCGGCAGTTCCCGGTTCGCCCGCGTCCAGCGCCTCTACCGCGACGTGGACCGGATGCTGGTCCTCACCCGGGAGGACGCCGACTCCTGGATCCGGCAGGGCATGCAGCACACCGGCTTCCTGCCGAACCCGGTGCCGTTCCTGCCGGCCGTCGGCGGTGAACGGCGGGAGAAGGCCGTCGTCGCGCTGGGGCGGCTCTCGGACGAAAAGGGCGTCGACATGCTGCTGGAGTGCTGGGCGCAGCTCGCGCCCCGCCACCCGGACTGGGTGCTGCGCGTCTACGGCTCGGGCGAGGACGAGGGGCTGTTGCGCGCGCAGTGCACGGCCCTCGGCCTGGACGGCTCGGTGCAGTGGTGCGGCAGCACCGACGACGTGGAGGGTGCGCTGCGGGGCGGCTCGGTGTTCGTGCAGTCCTCGCGCGGTGAGGGCTTCCCGCTGGCCCTGATGGAGGCGATGGCCGTCGGGCTGCCGTGCTGTGCGTTCGACTGCGCGCCGGGAGTGCGGGAGATCGTCCGCGACGGCGAGGACGGGCTGCTGGCGCCGCCCGGCCATGTCGGCGCGCTGGCCGGCTGTCTGGACCGGCTGCTGAGCGACGACGGGCTGCGGGAGCGGATGGGGGAGCAGGCGCGGCGCAACGTGCGGCGCTTCGCCCCGGAGACGGTCGTGGACCGCTGGGAGGAGCTCTTCGCCTTCCTGGAGCGCTGAGTCAGACACCCCCAAGGCGCCGCAGCCGGCCGGCCGTCAGGTGGGCGGCGCCGCGCAGCCCGGGCGCGAGGCGCAGCGCGAGGTCGTCGCCCGAGGTGCGGTACGGCTGCACGAGGAGCACCAGCTGCCGGCCGACCGGCACCACGCGGCGGCGCAGCGGCGGACCGACCGGGCGGACCGTGGTGCGGAAGGCACGGCCGTCCGCGCAGCGCACCGTCACCCACACGTCCCAGACGCCCACCGGCTCCGCCGCACCGCCCGGCCGCTGGGCGGCCAGCGTCGCCAGGTCCAGCGGCACGGTCGCGGCCCAGCCGCCGTCCATGGGGTGCAGGGGCACGCTGCGCAGCTGCCCGGCCCGGCCGGTGGCCCGTTGCCGCAGCTCCACGTCGAGCCGGTGGGCGCCGGCGGCCGCGAGCTGGCCGTAGATCTCGTGGACGCGCAGCCGCAGCGTGTCGCGGCCCAGCGGGCCGGCGGTCCACACGCCGTCCACCGCGACGGGGAGTCCCTGCCGGGCCTGCCGTCCGAGCCGGTCGAGCACGGCCTGCGGCAGGGCGGCGGACCACACGGGCCGGCCGTCGGCGTCCGTCGCGTACGGCGGCAGCAGCCGCGCCGGGCGGGAGGCGAGCTGCGCGAGCCGGTGCAGTTCGGCCGGATCCTGCGGCGGCTCGGGGGAGGCCAGCACGACGTGGGAGAGCCAGCGTGCGGGGGCGCGGGCGGCGCGCAGGTCCCGTTCGGCGTACTCGGCCAGATGCGCGCGGGCGGCGTGCCACCACGTGCGGCGGTGGGCCGGGCCGTGCTCGGGCAGTTCGCGCAGGTAGAGGCGCAGGTCGTGGTCGAGGAACTTCACCCGTGCGGCGTGCGCCAGCCGGCCGGAGCCGGCCTCCTGCAGCACCTGGACGGCCGCGCGGTGGGCCGCCAGCCGGCCGAGCCAGTTGTCCACGCCGCGGTCGAGTGACAGCGACAGGGCGGCGGCGCGGCGCCGCACGTTCCACACGTACACGGTGTCCGGGATCAGCGCGATGCGCGGGGCGGCGGCGAGCACCCGGGCGGTGAAGGGGAAGTCCTCGTAGCGGAAGGCGCCTTCGGGGAAGGTGATGGCGTGCTGCCGCAGGAACGCCAGGTCGTAGAGCTTGTTGACGCACAGGGTGTCCCGCACGAGCCGGGGCCGTTCCTCGGGGATCGCGTGGACGGTCTCCCGGACGTAGAGCGCGCGCTGCCAGCGCGTCTCGCCGCCGTCCGGCAGTTCGCGCCGGACGCAGGCGCCGGCGGTGACCTGGCTGCCGTGCCGCTGCGCGGCGTCGAGCAGTGCCCGTACGGCGCCGGGCGGCAGCACGTCGTCGCTGTCGAGGAACATCACGTAGGGCGCGGTGGCGGCGCGCAGCCCGTCGTTGCGCGGTGTGCCGCAGCCGCCGCTGTTGACGTCGCGGTGCAGCACCCGCAGCCGGGGCTCGCGCACCGCCAGTTCGTCGAGGACGGCGCCGGTGCCGTCGCCCGATGCGTCGTCGACGGCGATCACCTCGGTGACGGCTGCCCCCTGGTCGAGCGCGGACCGGACGGCGTCGCCGACGTGGCGCACGTCGTCATAGCCGATCACGATCACGCAGACCCCGGTGCTCACACCACCGAGCCTAGGGTGCTCATCGCGCTTTCCGCCTGTTCGGCGGCGCCGGGTCAGTCGCCCGCCGTGAGGGACCTGAGGTCGTCGAGCGCCTCCTGGAGGAGTCGGGTGAGCTCCGGCGGGCCGCTCTCGCCGATCCAGCGCTGGAAGGCCAGCTTGAAGACGGCTGTCCCGGCCTCGGCCGCCAGGTTCGCCGTCGGGGCCGGCACGCCGCGTCGGCGCAGCCCGTCGGCGAGGGCCGCGGCGAGTGCCGCGAGCTTGATCAGTTCGCGTTCCTGCAGCTCGGCGTGGCCGGCGATGACGGCCTGCCGGCGGCAGGCGGCTCCCCGGCGCTCCTGTATCAGCTCGCTGCCGGCCAGCAGCGCGGCGACGACCGCCTCGAGCGGCGAGGCGTTCTCGGGGGCGGCGGCGAGCGCTTCGACGAGGGTTTGCTGCAGCGGGTTCGTGTGCGGGAAGAGGACCTCGCGCTTGTCGGCGAAGTGACGGAAGAACGTGCGTTCGGTGAGTCCGGCGCGCTGCGCGATCTCCTTCACGGTCGTCTCGTCGAAGCCGCGCTCGCCGTACAGCTCCAGCGCCGCCTGTTCCAGCCGCCCGCGCGGGTTCGGCTCCCATCGCCCCATGCACCGGATCCTACGCGATGACAGTCGCTGTCGTCGCTCTGGTAGGCTGATGACAGTGACTGTCATCGGGAGGTTTCCATGCGTGTTCTCGTCACAGGTGCATCCGGCTGGATCGGCTCCGCCGTCGTCCCCGGACTGCTGGAGGCCGGCCATCAGGTCGTCGGTCTCGCCCGTTCCGACGCGTCGGCCGACGCCCTGACCACGGCCGGAGCCGAGGTCGTGCGCGGGACGCTCGACGATCTCGGCGTGCTGCGCGAAGCCGCCGACGCGGCGGACGGCGTCATCCATCTCGCGTTCAAGCACGACATCGCCTTCTCCGGAGACTTCCAGGGCGCCGCCGACGCGGACCGCCTGGCTGTGGAGACCCTCGGGGAGGCGCTCGCCGGCTCGGACCGCCCGTTCGTCAGCGCCTCCGGCACACCCGCCGAGCCCGGCCGCGTGGTGACCGAAGAGGACGGGCACGACATCGACCCGGCCGCCCGCGGCGAGGGCCTGCAGGCCCGGCAGGCCACGGCCGAGTGGGCGCTCGCCCTGGCGTCCCGCGGAGTGCGCTCGTCCGTCGGGCGCATCCCGCGCACGGCGCACGGCGAAGGGGACAAGGGCTTCATCGCCACCCTGGTCGCCATCGCCCGCGACAAGGGCGTCTCCGGGTATCCGGGCGCGGGCACCGACCGCTGGCCGGCCGTGCACCGGCTCGACGCCGCCCGCCTGTTCCACCTCGCGCTGGAGCAGGCCCCGGCGGGGACGACGCTGCACGCCGTCGCGGACGAGGGCGTGCCGCTGCGCGCCGTCGCCGAGGTCATCGGCCGTCACCTGGACGTACCGGTCGTCTCCGTCCCGCCCGAGGACACGGCCGGGCACTTCGGCTGGCTGGCCCCCGTCCTGACCGCCGACCAGCCGGCCTCCGCCGCGCTGACCCGCGAGCTGACGGGATGGCGGCCGGCGATGCCCTCTCTCATCGAGGACCTGGAGAAGGGTCACTACTTCCGCGCGCCGTCCACCTGACAGCGGTCAGGCGCAGGCGGGTCCGGCCTGCGCCGCGTGGGTCCGGGCCTGCTGGGCCGCGTGTTCCGCCCAGCGGCGCAGCCCCGGCAGCCGCTGCGGGGCGGTGACGGCGCTGCGGGCCACGAAGTCGCCGCCGTCGCCC
Source organism: Streptomyces sp. (assembly GCA_035698655.1). Classification (GTDB taxonomy): domain Bacteria; phylum Actinomycetota; class Actinomycetes; order Streptomycetales; family Streptomycetaceae; genus Streptomyces. The sequence continues at coordinate 375 of DASSBO010000415.1, read as the reverse complement.
TCACGCAGCAGCGGGCGGTAGCCGTGCGCGGTGAGCACCTGGGCGGTCAGCCCGGTGCGGCCGATGAACGGCTGCTCGATGTGGATGAACTCCGGCCGGGCGTGGCGCAGCACATACCGGCGCAGCGCCGCGTCGCCGGCGTCGCGGGCGGCGGCGACCCGTCGGTCGGTGCGCCCGGACAGGTCCAGCACCCGCTGGTCGCCGGCGAGCAGCGCGCCGCCCGGCTCGGGCAGCGCGACGGTGCTGTGGGCGAGGCCGAGCCGCCGGGCGTACTCCCCGAACATGTCGCCGTAGCGCGCGCCGGTGTAGCACAGGGAGGTCTCCGCGGCCCTGGCTGTCTGACGGGCGCCGGGCTGTGCGGTGAGGGAGAGCGCC
>DASSBO010000414.1:0-3803 GCA_035698655.1 Streptomyces sp. | reverse complement strand
CCATGTCAGGCCACCTCCGCGGGGTCGCCGGCGCCCATCGGGTTCGCTCCCAGGGCGGTGCGCAGTTTCGTGCGGGCGCGGTTGAGCCGGGAGCGGACCGTGCCGACGGGGATGTCGAGGGCCTCGGCGACCTCCACGTAGGTGAGGTCGGCCCAGGCGACCAGGAGCAGCACGTGCCGGTCGCGCGCCGAGAGGTCGGCGAGGGCTTCGGCCAGCGGAGCCCGCGCCGCCTGGGCGGTCACCCGCGCGTCGACGCGGTCGGACCACGTCTCGGCGACCGGGTCGACGCCGGTGCGTGCGAGCGCCCGCAGGCCGCGGACCTCGGACCGGCGGTGCCGGCCGATGAGGTTCGCGGCGATGCCGTACAGCCACGGCCGTGCGCTGGACCGGCCGGTGTCGAACCGGCGGCGGTGGCGGAAGGCGGCCAGGAAGGTGTCGGCGGTGATGTCCTCGGCGACGCCCTCGCCCAGCCGCCGGGCGGCGTAGCGGTGGATCTCCGCGGCGTGCCGGTCGTAGAGCGCCGCGAAGACCTCCGGTCTCTCGTGCGACGCGTCGATGACGGCGGCGTCGCTCGTCGGCGGTGGATCGGTCATGGGCTCCCCCCGGGTCACTGACGGTCTGTGCTCACCCCTTCTTCGCCGCAGGCGCCGAAAGGGTTCACGGCCGGCCGGTGAGCCGTTCGACCAGCGGCCGGATCTCCTCCTCGGAGGCCGGGCGGTCCGCCAGCAGCAGTTGCATGGTCAGGCCGTCGACGAGCGCCGTCAGCGCGCGGGCGGTGGCGTCGTCGCCGGTGCGGCGGCGCAGGATCGCCGTGAAGGCGTCGAGGCACTCGGCCGCCAGCGGACGCAGCGCCGGGTGCCGCAGGGCGGCCAGGTACAGCTCGTACTCCAGGCGGGCGCGGGACCGGTCCCCGGAGAGCGTCTCCTGGACGAGCCGGGTGATCTCCGCCGACAGCGGGGCTGCCGGGTCGACCCCGGCCTCCCAGCGTTCGACGGCGACGAGCCACTTCTCGCTGATCCGGCGCAGCGCGGCGAGCAGCAGGTCGTCGCGCGAGGCGAAGTGGTACGTCGTGGAGCCGAGCGGGACGTCCGCCTGTGCGGCGACGGCACGGTGGCTGAGCCCGGCGATGCCGCGCTCGGCGAGGACGTGCACGGCGGCGTCGACGAGCCGCTCGCGGCGGCCCGGGTCGTGCCGCCGGGGTCGGGGCCTGGTACGCGGCGGCATCAGTGTGCCCCGCCGAGATTCAGCAGGACGACGCCGGCGATGACCAGCACGATGCCTCCTATGCGGGCCGCGTTGGCGGCCTCGCCGAGGAAGAGCATGCCGATCACGGCGATGGTGGCGGTGCCCAGCCCGGACCAGATCGCGTAGGCGGTGCCCACCGACATGGTCTTCAGGGTCTGGGCGAGCAGCACGAACGCGATGACGTACCCGACGGCCGTTCCCAGGGAGGGCCACAGCCGGGTGAAGCCGTCGCTGTACTTCATGGAGGTCGTGCCCAGCACTTCGGCGAGAATCGCGCCCACGAGCGTCACATAGACCATGCGTACAAGCGTACACATGAGTGTGTACGCCCGTACATACCGCGGGACAGCCGAGCCGAACGGTGGCAGGATTCCGGACATGAGCGATGTGGGGGAAGAGATCTCGTTCGGGGCGGGCGTCGCCGGGACCGGCGCGGACTCCCGCGGTGTACGGATCCGTAGGCTGCTGCGCAGCCGAAGGGTGCCGTGGCACGAGATCGCCGACATCCGGGTGCAGTTGCGACGCACCAAGGGCCCGGACGTGTGTCGCGTGCAACTGGTGCTGCGCAGCGGACGCACCCGGATGCTGCCGAGGCCGTCGAGCTGGGGAGCCGGCGCCCCGGACTTCGACGAGAAGGTGGCCGCGCTCCGGGCGCTGCACCGCCGGTACGGGTCACCGGAGTCGGACCACCTCCACGTCGTCTCCCACCGCACCGCGGGGCGCGGTCCGGTACTGCTGCTGACCATGTGCGCGCTGTTCCTCGCGTGTGCGGGTCTGGCCGCCTGGTCCGTGCCGGCCACCGCCTCGCACGCACAGGCGTGGCGGTCCGCCGATTTCTGTACGCCCGCCACACCCGCGTCCGAACTGGACGACTGTCGGTACCTCGTGCCGGCGGTGATCGCCCGGACCGAGGCTCACCAGCCCAAGAAGAAGAGCTGGTTGTATTTCGCGGGCGGCGACCCCATCGTGAAGCGGCTTTCGGTGTCCCAAGGAGCCGCCGTTGCCTTCGAGCCGGGCGACGAGGTCACGCTGACCCTCTGGCGCGGCGAGGTGATGCGGGTCGGCAACAACCACTACGTGTGGCACGAGCACGTGACGCCCGCCGGGGACGTGGCCGCCGTCGCGGCCGGGCTGCTCGTCGCCGCGGGCTTCCCCGGCGCCCAGTTGCTGCTGCGCGCGCGGGGGCGCCGGCTGCCGGACGACGAGGTGCTGCCGTCGGGCCTGCCGTTCGCGGTCCCGCTCCTCGTCACGGGCGCGTGGCTGGTGCCACTGTGTTACCGGTATCCGGCCGCGCCGCCCTCCTCCCCCGGCGCACTGGCGTGGGCGGGCGCGGGCTGCGTGCTCACGCTGAGCCTGTTCGCCTGGGCCTGGCACGCCACCCGCATCCGTCGGCCCGAGCCGATCGGAGCAACCGTCGATGAGGACAAGCAGGTGTGCCTGGCCGCCCGTTTCCTGGACGACACCGACTACAACCCGTACGGCAACTTCGGCACCCACATCGCCTTCGGCGGCGGTGAACCGCCCGCGGTGCTGCCGCATGGCGGCACGGACCGGTTCGCGGCGAAACGGATACCGGTGGAGCGGCTCACCGTCAGGACCACGCGGCGCGCCCGGGGCGGCGACGGAGGGATGCTGCGCAGGAGCTGGCACGTGGCCGAACTCGACGACGCGGGCACCCCGGTCCGTCTGGCGGCCGCCCCGGCCGACCTGGCCCGCATCCTGCACGCCCTGACCGTCGCGAAAGCCGCCGCGCCCGCGCACACGGAAACGTGAGTCGCGGCGTCAGGACGCCGGCTCGACGTGCGGGATGCCGTCCGCCGGCGGAGCGTCCTTCGCCGCGGAGTCGTCCTTCTTGATCGGTGCGTCGCCGATGTCGGTGACCAGGACCGGGGTCAGCGGATCGCCCTTGCCGTCCTTCAGCTTCACGACCTGCATGCCGGAGATGCCGAGGTGGCTGTCCTCGGAGTAGCGGAAGGGTGCCAGGCCCGGCCCCTGCAGCGTGCCGCCGACCTTTTCGAGTGCCTCGACGACGCCCTCGCGCGTCGGGTTCTGCCCGGCCGCCTGCAGGGCCTGGACGAAGGTGTAGGCCTGGGACATGCCGTAGATCCGGTAGTTGGTGAGCTTCCCCTTGCCGCCGTACTCGTCCCACACCTTCTGCCACAGTTTCAGCCACTCGCTGTCCGTGGCGTCGACGCCGGGAATGTACTCGGTGGTCAGCACACCGTCGAGCAGGCTGCTGTTGTCTTTGACCGCGCCCTTGGAGAACCGTGCCAGCAGCGAACCGACGAGGGCGGGATCGGACCCCACGTTGCTGTAGAACCAGGTGGGCTGGAAGTCGAGCTTCATGGACGCCAACTGGCTCAGCGCGGTGTAGGACGGCACGTTGAACCCGAGCACGATGTCGACGTCCGCCGCCTTGAGCGCGGCGAGCTGCGGGGTGACGTCGGTGTTGCCGGGGGTGTACTTGACGGTCTTGACGATCTGGTCGTCCAGGTACTTGCGGGCGCCGGACGCGCCGTCGCGCCCGAAGTCGTCGTCCTGGAGGAAGAGTCCGACCC
>DASSBO010000413.1:0-16858 GCA_035698655.1 Streptomyces sp. | reverse complement strand
CCAGAAGGTGAAGCCACTCCAGCTCGGAGTCGCCCAGGGTGGTGTGCTCGCGTACGAGGTCGTTCATGGAGGGCACGCCTGCGAGCGTACCCGGCGGGATCTGGGGGGTGCGTGCGGCGCGTTTTGCGGGCACACTTTGTTCAGGCGCGATACGAACTCGTGGGCAGGGCATGGACAGGGGGCAATGGTCTAGTCCACAATGGACCACAAGGCACACGGACTTCCGGCCTCCCCGCACAGGAGACCGGAACCGGACCCGCGACGTGCTCTGCCCTGACCGCGCCGGGTCCTGTAGCTGGGGCTGCGGTGCCGGACGGGCTGAGGGTCCCGTGCGGTACCGCGGCCCGCAGTGACGTCCGGGTGCGCAGGCGTAGGCTCAGCCTCGTGCCCTCCATGAACGACCTCGTACGCGAGCACACCACCCTGGGCGACTCCGAGCTGGAGTGGCTTCACCTTCTGGTCTCGGAGTGGCAGCTGCTCTCCGACCTCTCCTTCGCCGACCTGGTGCTGTGGGTGCCCACGCTGGACGGCACCCGCTACGTCTCCGTCGCCCAGATGCGCCCCAACACCGGGCCCACCTCCCACCAGGACGACATGGTCGGCCACATGGTGCCGCGCGGCCGCCGTCCGCTGCTGGACGCGGCCCTGGACGAGGGGCGGATCGTGCGGGAGGGCGACCCGGAGTGGCGCGAGGAGGTGCCGGTGCGGGTCGAGTCCATCCCGGTGCGGCGCGAGGGCCGGGTGCTCGCGGTCATCGCCCGCAACACCAACCTGCTCACCGTCCGTACCCCCAGCCGGCTGGAGCTGACGTACCTGCAGAGCGCCTCGGACCTGGCGCAGATGATCGCCGCAGGATCGTTTCCCTTCCCCGGCGGGCAGCCCGACATGGACGTCTCGCCGCGCGTCGGCGACGGCCTGATGCGGCTGGACGCCGACGGCGTCGTGCAGTACGCCAGCCCGAACGCCCTGTCCGCCTACCACCGGCTGGGACTGGCGGCCGACCTGGTGGGTCTGCATCTCGGCCAGGCCACCACCGAACTCGCCCCCACCCGCGGCCCGGTGGACGAGGCGCTGGTGAAGCTCGCCAGCGGCTGGGCGCCCCGCGCGGCGGAGGTGGAGGGCAACGACTGCGTCGTCCAGCTGCGGGCGATCCCGCTCAAGCCGAAGGGCACGCGCATCGGTTCGCTGGTCCTGCTGCGCGACATCACCGAGGTGCGGCACCGCGAGCGCGAGCTGCTCACGAAGGACGCCACCATCCGGGAGATCCACCACCGGGTGAAGAACAACCTGCAGACGGTGGCCGCGCTGCTGCGCCTGCAGGCGCGCCGCATGGACGACGAACGGGCGCGTCAGGCGCTGGGCGAGGCGGTGCGGCGGGTGGGCTCCATCGCCATCGTGCACGAGACGCTCTCGCAGAACCTGGACGAGCGCGTGCAGTTCGACGACATCGCGGACCGGGTGCTCTCCATGGTGGCCGAACTCTCGCCCGGACGGGTGACGGGCCGCCGTACGGGACGCTTCGGGATCCTGGACGCGGAGGTGGCGACGCCGCTGTCGATGGTGTTGACCGAGGTGCTGCAGAACGCGCTGGAGCACGGCTTCGGGCCGACGTCCCAGGGCACGGTCGAGGTGGGCGCGGTGCGCAGCGCGGGCGCCGGGGGACCGGACGGCCGGCTGCTGGTCACCGTGCAGGACGACGGCAGGGGGCTGCCCGAGGGCTTCGACCCGCGCAGCGGCGGCAACCTCGGACTGCAGATCGTACGCACGCTCGTGGAGGGGGAGTTGGGCGGCACGTTCGACATGCTGCCGGCGCCGGAGCGGGGCACCAAGGTGGTCTTCGACCTGCCGGTCGCCGCGGAGAAGCCCTGAGTTCGCGCATGTCCCGGACAGCGCAGAGCCCCGGACCGTCGTGTACGGTCCGGGGCTCTGCGCCTGATGCGTGCGGCGCTCTCAGCGGCACTGCGGGCTGCGGCTCAAGGGTCAGCAGCTCGGTGGCAGGTGGGGGCTCAGTCAGGCGGTCGCGGCGTTGTTCCGCGCCCGGTTGCGGGCGGCGCGGCGCTTCATCGCGCGGCGCTCGTCCTCGCTGAGGCCACCCCAGACACCGGAGTCCTGGCCGGACTCCAGGGCCCACTGCAGGCACTGCTCCATGACGGGGCAGCGACGGCAGACGGCCTTCGCTTCCTCGATCTGCAGCAGCGCAGGACCGGTGTTGCCGATGGGGAAGAAGAGCTCGGGGTCTTCCTCGCGGCAAACGGCGTTGTGACGCCAGTCCATGACTGCTACCTCTCCTCGTAACGACGGATTGTTGCTTGTGAATGTGAACGCTTTCACGAATCTCTCCGCAAGCGGAAGGGAAGCCCGCGAACTGTGATGCGGGTCCCAAAGGGCCGAGGAGGAGGATTCGGGCTCTCAAGGGGGCCGCTGGCGGGCCGTCCCGATCGCCATGAAGAGACTCGCAAACCTCGGCGGCGGATACAACCCCTTCCGGGAAGTTTTTTTTGATTCCTTGGTGTCGCTTGGCTCACAGCCGTACTTCCAGTGGGTGGAAGCGCGCCTAAACGTTCGAGTGGAAGGACTTTCCCTGCTTCCACTTACACAATCACACGCAGTGCACGGCGTACGCCTGTGAACTGCACGCTGGTACGCAGTCCCAGGTGGTCTCCGTCCATCTGGAAGGGCAGCGGCACCTGTGAATGCAAGGTGAAGTCGGTCTGGTCATGCAGTGACACGGCGTGTCGCCCACGGGGTCCGCGCTCCGGCGACGAGGTGAGCAGCTGGGCCGCGTACCGGCTGACGGCGGACGGGGTCAGCCGGGACAGACCGAGCAGGTCGAGCGCGGTGTCGAAGGACGCGCCGGGGGCCGCGTAGACCGGCCGGTTGCCCAGGAACGTCCAGGGGGCGGTGTTGCAGACTATCGACAGCACCAGGTCGTGCACCGGGTCCGCGCCGGGCCGCTCCAGGGTGATCGTGCCGCCGCGCCGGTGCGGCTCGCCGAGGAACTGCCGCAGTACCTGGCGCACGTACAGGGCGTGCGTCGAACGCCGGCCCCGCTCCCGCTGCTGTTCGACCCGGCCGACGACGCCGGCGTCGAAGCCGAAGCCGGCACAGAAGGTGAACCAGCGCGGGGGGACGCCCGCGTCCTCGCTGCCGGGCGGGCCGGAGGCCAGCCCCAGGCCGACCGTGCGCTCGCCGCCCAGGTGCAGGGCGTCGAGCAGCGCGCCCGTCGCCTCCACGGCGTCGTTGGGCAGCCCCAGGGCGCGCGCGAAGACGTTCGTCGAGCCGCCCGGGACCACGGCGAGCCGGGGCAGACCCTCCGGGTCCGGACCGTGGTGCAGCAGCCCGTTGACGACCTCGTTGACCGTCCCGTCCCCGCCCAGCACGATCACCACGGAGACCTCGCCCCGGTCGGCGGCCTGCCGCCCCAGCTCGCGGGCGTGTCCGCGCCGCTCGGTGAGGACCAGCTCCAGGTCGAGGTCGCTGGCCAGGGCGTGGGTGAGCACGTCACGGGTCCGCGCACTGGTGGTGGTGGCTGTCGGGTTGACCACGAGGAGTGCGCGCATGGAGTGCAGCGTACTCAGAAGCTCCTGTCCGGCTCAGCCCGGCCTGAAACCGGCACCGGGGCCGATATCCTGCACTGGTGAGTGAGAACAGCACCCCTCAGGACCGGCCCGCCCGGATCACGGCGGCCGCCGTGCTCACCGCGCTGGAAGGGCTGGTGATCGCCGGCTTCGGCGTCTTCTCGCTGGTGCTGCTGTTCGTGGAGGAGCCGGACGGGATGATGCAGGCCGTCATGCTCGTGGTGACCCTGCTCGCCATCGCGGCGCTGCCCCTGGTGGCCGCGCGCGGCCTGTGGCTGCGCCGCCGCTGGAGCCGCGGCCCGTCGATGATCGTGCAGCTGCTGGCGCTGCCCGTGGGCTGGCAGCTCGCGCAGAACGGCGGCGCCTGGATCGTGGCGGGCGCCGCGGCCGGGCTGACCGGCCTCGCCGTGCTGGCCTGCCTGGTCAACCCGACCGCGACCGAGGCCCTCGGCATCGGGCCCCGCGACGCGTAGTCCGCATCGGCCGGGCGGCTACTCCTCGACGAGCAGCCGGTCCCGCAGCTGGGCCAGGGTGCGCGCCAGCAGCCGGGAGACGTGCATCTGCGAGATGCCCACCTCCTGGGCGATCTGCGACTGCGTCATGTTGCCGAAGAAGCGCAGCAGCAGGATCTTCTTCTCCCGGGGTGGCAGCTCCTCCAGCAGCGGCTTGAGCGACTCCCGGTACTCGACGCCCTCGAGCGCGTCGTCCTCCGCGCCGAGGGTGTCGGCGACGGCCGGTGACTCGTCGTCGGTGTCGGGCACGTCCAGCGACAGGGTGCTGTAGGCGTTCGCCGACTCCAGCCCCTCCAGGACCTCCTCCTCGGAGATCGCCAGCCGCTCGGCCAGTTCGTGCACCGTCGGGGCCCGGCCGTGCCGCTGGGAGAGCTCCGCCGTGGCGGACGTCAGCGCCAGCCGCAGCTCCTGCAGCCGGCGCGGCACCCGCACCGCCCAGCCCTTGTCGCGGAAGTGCCGCTTGATCTCGCCGACGACCGTGGGCGTCGCGTACGTGGAGAACTCCACGCCGCGGTCCGGGTCGAACCGGTCGACCGACTTGATCAGGCCGATCGTGGCGACCTGCGTGAGGTCGTCGAGCGGCTCACCGCGGTTGCGGAAGCGGCGCGCGAGGTGCTCCACGAGCGGCAGGTGCATGCGCACCAGGTGGTTGCGCAGCTCGGCCCGCTCCGGGGAGTCCTCGGGCAGCGAGCGCAGCTCCACGAACAGGGCACGGGCGGCGCCGCGGTCGTGCGGGTCCAGGCTGCGGTGCTGCCGTCCCGCCCCGTTGCCGGAGTGCTGCTGCTCCATCCCGTCCGCCCGCTCCGCTCGCCCCTCGGCGGCAGGCTCGGCCGGGTGCGGCCGGGCCTGCTGCTCGGGGATGCCGGGGCCGGTCGCCTCGTGCGGGCCGGCCCACGCTTCTCGTGCCTCGTGTTCACTCACGACGGATCCGGCCCCGCGCCGCGCTGTTTGCGCAGGCTGATGCTCACGACACGGTCCTCGGACACGCCGGACTCGACCTCGCCCGCCAGGGCGGAGAGCACCGTCCAGGCGAAGGTGTCACGCTCGGGAGCGTGGCCCTCGGTGGTGGGCGCCGAGACGGTCACCTTCAGGGACTCGCCGATCAGCTCGAACACGCAGCTGAGGATGGAGCCCGGCTGGGCCTGCTGGAGCAGGATCGCGCACGCCTCGTCGACGGCGATCCGAAGGTCCTCGATCTCGTCGAGGGTGAAGTCCAAACGGGCCGCGAGTCCTGCCGTGGCGGTGCGCAGCACGGACAGGTAGGCGCCCGCAGCGGGCAGCCGGACCTCGACGAAGTCCTTGTCTCCGGGCTCGCCTGCGATCTGGGACACCCTCACCTCCATGGTGGCGCAAGCTGGTTAAGCTCGTCGGCTGTGACGACTGCGACGCTATCGCGATCAGTGGCAGGCTGTCGCCCGCACCTCCCGTTGCTCCGAACAGTGGACCCAACCGTGAGCATCACCCATAGTAAACACACGGGTACTGTCTGTGGCTAGGGGGTGTCGGCCCTCAATCCCGTCACCCCGTTGCCGCACGTCCCCGGCGTCCCCACCGAGGCTAACCGGTGATGACCGCGGTCACCCTGGTCCCGGCCGGAAATGCGCCCTCCTCGGCCAGGGTCGTCAGCCCGTGCAGCAGTTTCGCCACGTAGACGCGGTCCAGCGGCGGCAGGCCGTGCCGCTGCGCGAAGTCCGCGGCGAACTCCTCCAGCTCCGGGCCGCCGCGCGCGTACCCGCCCCAGTGGAAGCGGTCCTGCACCGACCACCGTCCGCGGCGCCCGCCGAACGCGGCGTGCTGCAGCCGGGCCACCTCCTCGCCCAGGAAACCCCCGCGCAGCACGGCGAAGCCCACCGCCGGCGTGCCCGCCAGGCCCGCCGCCATGCCGGCCAGGGTGCCTCCGGTGCCGCACGCCACCGCCGCGACGTCGGTGCGGCCGCGCAGCTCGCGGCCCAGTCCGGCGCAGCTCTCCACGGCGGCAGCGTTGCTGCCGCCCTCCGGTATCGGGTGGAAGCCACCGAACCTCGCCCGCAGCCCGGCCACCCACTCCGGGTCGGTCCGCCTGCGGTAGTCGGCGCGGCTCACGAAGTGCAGGCGCATCCCGTCGGCGGCGCAGCGGGCCAGCGAGGGGTTCAGCGGCCGGTTGGCGAGCTCGTCGCCGCGCACCACCCCCACCGTCGGCAGCCCGAGCAGCCGGCCGGCCGCCGCGGTGGCCCGCAGGTGGTTGGAGTAGGCGCCGCCGAAGGTGAGCAGCGCCCGGTCCCCGGAGCCGGCCGCCGCGCGCAGGTTGGGGGCGAGTTTGCGCCACTTGTTTCCCGGCAGCTCGGGGTGGATCAGGTCGTCCCGCTTGAGCAGCAGCCGCACCCCGCGCCGCGCGAACCGTTCGTCGGCCACCTCCTGCAGCGGCGACGGCAGCCGCGCCTGCAGGGCGTGCAACGGATCGGGGGACGGGCCGGGGACGGTCACCCCCCGATTGTGCTACTTCAAACGATCGGCGATGCGCTCGCGCATGCCGTCCAGGGAGAACCCGCGCGGGTCGACCTTCTGGCTGGACCACTCCTTGTGGCCGATGACCGAACCGGCACCCCAGCCGTGGTGCCGGCACAGCGCCGCGGCTGCCCGCTCCACGGCGTCGAGCTGCACCTGTGGCCACGGGTCCGCGCCGTCCCCGAGGTTCTCGCACTCGAAGCCGTAGAAGTACCGGTTGCCGTCGACGTCCCGCTCGTTCGGGTGCGGCAGTCTGCGCTCCGCCTCGACGGCGCGCAGCACGTCGCCGTCGCCGAGCCCCGCGTGGTTGGCCCGCCCGTGCCCCACCAGGTGGACGGTGCCGTCCTTGGTGATCACGCCGTGGCACAGCGGGCCGGGCAGCGCGTGATGGCCGTCGTAGCACATGTCGACGGTGTACGCGGTGCCGCTGGTCACCGAGTGGTGCAGCATGACGCCGCGCACCGGCCCCCAGCGGCCCTGGCCGTTGCGGTTGTGCTCACGCCAGTCGCGGACCCCGTCGACCTCGAGACCCTCGTTCCGCAGTGCGGCCACCAGGGCGTCCGCGGTGATGGGTGCGGCCATGCTCGTGCCTCCTGCCGGCCCGGCTCAGCGGGCGGGTCCGCCGCCGCGCAGGAAGGCGTCCCCGTGCTCCGCGATGTGCCGCTCGAGGGCGACGAGCGCCTCCTGCACGTCCGCGGTGGGACCCGACTCGCGCTGCTCCGCGTAGTAGGCACGGCCCAGCCGGCGCAGCAGGTCGTTGCCCGCGCGCTGCGCCTGGACCTCCTCGACCTTCTCCCGGCCCTGGCTGAGGGCGTTCTGCGCCTGCTCCTTGGCCCGGTCCATGAACCCTGCCATCGTGTGCCTCCCTGTCGGCAGCGGTATGTCCGCTCAACGTATGTGCCCTTCGCGTGTTCCCCCGGCAGGGACACGCACCACCTGCCGGGCCAGGGCGGCCAGCCCCGGCAGCCGCGGGTGGCCGGCGCCCTCGCGCCACACCAGCAGGACCGGCACCCGCGGCACCCCGGAGAGCGGCCGGTAGACGACCCCCGGGTGCGGGTGCATGTGCGCCGTGGCCTCGGTGGACGCACCGACGGCGCGCCCGGCCGCGATCGTGCCCAGCCAGTCGTCGGTGTTGGCGACCTCGACCGTGCGCTCCGGGCCGGGCCGCAGCTCCTGCGGCCACAGCGCAGGCGTGGTCAGCCCCGAGACCGTGTTGACCGCGACGGGCCGGCCGGCCAGGTCCGCGAGCGTCAGCGGTCCCTCCTGCGCGGCGAGCGGACCGTCCGCGGGGACCGCGGCCACCCGCCGCTCGTCCAGCAGCCACTCGTGCCGCAGCACGGGCGCGGCCCGGTCGCCCTTCCCCGGCGGCAGCGGGCCGCGCAGCAGCGCGGCGTCCACCCGGCCGTCCAGCAGCCCCGCCATGCGGTCGTCGACGCGCAGCAGCTCCAGGGGGACGTCCGGGTGCGTCTCCTGCCAGCGCCGCAGCAGGGGAGTGGTCCACGCGCCCAGCGCCGACCAGGCGTGCCCCAGCCGGAGCGACCGGTGAGCGGCCCGCACGGGGTCCAGCACGTCGTCGACGGCCGCCACCGCGGCCGCGGCCCGGTCCCGGAAGGCGCGCCCCTCCGGCGTCAGCTCCAGGTGGTGCGTCGACCGGTCCGCGAGCCGCACGCCCAGGTGCCGCTCCAGCTGCGCCAGCGTCCGTGAGACGGCCGGCTGCCCGGTGCGCAGTACGGCGGCGGCGCCCGTGACGCTGCCCTCCTCGGCGATGGCGAGGAACGCCCGCAGATGCCGCAGCTCGATGGTCATGCCTCCCGAGCATAGCCACGGCCCAAGACGCATTTCACCTGCTGCGCGGACGCTTCTAGCGTGGCCGTATGACGACCCGCGAACGCACCTCCCCGCCCGCCGCCGGCCCGGAGGCCGGCGCGACGACGCGGAGGACGTCCGCCCCCGGGGCACGGTTCGGACTGTTCGGCGGCGTCGGGCTGGTGTGCGGCAGCGCGTTCTCCCTGCAGTTCGGCGCCTCGCTCGCCGCCCTGATCTTCCCGCGCGCGGGCGCGCTGGGGGTCGTCGCCCTGCGGCTGATCTTCTCCGCGCTGCTGATGATGGCCGTCTGCCGCCCGCGGCTGCGCGGTCACTCGCGCACCGACTGGGCCGCCGTCGTCGGGCTCGGCGTCGCGCTGGGCACCATGAACACGCTCTTCTACCAGGCCATCGACCGGGTGCCGCTCGGGGCGGCCGTCACCCTGGAGCTCCTCGGCCCGCTCATCCTGTCCGTGGTCACCTCCCGGCGGCTGATCAGCCTGCTGTGGGCCGGCCTGGCCCTGGCCGGCGTGTACCTGCTGAGCGGCGGCGCCGGGCTGACCGGCCTCGATCCGGCCGGCGTCGGCTTCGCCCTCGCGGCCGGCGCCCTGTGGGCCGCCTACATCGTCTTCAACGCCCGCACCGGCGCCCGCTTCCCGAAGGCGGACGGTCTCGCGCTCGCCATGGCCGTCGCCGCACTCGTCAGCGCGCCGCTGGGCGTGGTGAGCGCGGGCGCAGCCCTGCTGGACCCGGTCACGCTGTCGCTGGGCGCCGCCGTCGCGGTGCTCTCCTCCGGCATCCCCTACACGCTGGAGATGTTCGCGCTGCGCAGGCTGCCGAAAGCGACGTTCGCCCTGCTGATGAGCCTGGAGCCGGTCGCCGCCGCAACGGCCGGCTTCCTGGTGCTCGACCAGCGCCCGAGCCCGCTGGAACTCCTGGCGTTCGTCCTGGTGATCGCCGCCAGCATCGGCGCCGTCCGCACCTCCCGGCCTGACAGGGGCGGCGCACCCGCACCGTAGGCTGAGCGCGTGAACGAACGCCCCGAGGTGCGCTGGACCGAGGACGGTGCTCAGACCTCCGCCCGCTGGCGATCCGAGAGCGGGGCGCGGCCTCCCGAGCGGATCGCCGTCGTCGACGACCGCACCACCGCTGCCGCCGCACACAAACTGGCCTGCGAGGGCACGGCGCTGCTGTGGCGCGGCGACTACCACGGTGCGCGGCAGCTCCTCGCCGCCGTGACCCGCCGGGTGGACCGTCCCGCGCGCGCCTCCCGGGCCGGTCGCCGGCCGCGTGCCGCCGCCCCGGACCCGTCCCCGCGCGAGGCCTTCCACCGGCACCGCGCCCGCCGGGCGCAGCGTGCCCGCATCCTCGGCATGCTGCTCGTGCCGCTGGACGGCGGGTACCGCGTTCCGCTGCGCCGGGCGCCCGACGTGCGCGCCGCCTGCGAGGAGGCCTACGGGCCGCCGGACGGGGAGCCCTCCGTCCTGGCGCTGCGCGAGCTGACCGGGCTCGTCGGCGCGCACGAGTGGCGACGAGCCGGTGTGGCCGTCCCCGCGCTCGGCGGCGACCGGATCCACCCGTCCTACGGCGTCTTCTCGCCGGTGCGCGGCGAGTACGTCGACCTCGTCGCCGACGAGCCCCTGCCCGCCGGCGACTCGCTCGCGTTCGACGTGGGCACCGGCACCGGCGTGCTGGCCGCCGTGCTCGCCCGGCGCGGGGTGCGCCGCGTCGTGGCCACCGACCAGGACCCGCGTGCGCTGGCGTGCGCGAGGGAGAACACCGAGCGGCTCGGCGTCGCCGACCGGGTTGAGGTGGTCCGTGCCGACCTGTTCCCGGACGGCCGGGCCCCACTCGTCGTGTGCAACCCGCCCTGGGTGCCTGCCAAACCGAGCGCGCCGGTGGAGTACGCCGTCTACGACCCGGGCAGCCGGATGCTGCGCGGCTATCTCGACGGTCTGGCCGCGCACCTGACGCCCGGTGGCGAGGGCTGGCTCGTCCTGTCGGACCTGGCCGAGCATCTCGGGCTGCGCAGTCGCGCCGAGCTGACCGGCTGGATCGACGCGGCCGGCCTGACGGTCGCCGGCCGTGCGGACGTCCGCCCGCGCCATCCGCGCGCCGCCGACGTCTCCGACCCGCTGCACGCCGCGCGGGCGGCGGAGGTCACCTCGCTGTGGCGGCTGCGGGCCCGCGGCTGACCGCCCTGCCGTCCCTCGGCCGTGCCGCGCACGCGGGTGCGCCCGCCCCGCCGGCCGCGGGACGGGCGCACCCTGTGCGTGAGGCCTGCGCGGCCGCAGCCGCCGGCTCAGGTCACATCTTGCTGAGCGCGCTCTTCTTGTCCATCGGCGAGATGCCGTAGGCCCACAGCTGGTCCACCCGGTAGCTCTCGTTGGCGTTCGGGTAGGCGTTGTAGCACGAGGTGCCGGGGCCGCCGCCGGACATCAACTCGCTGCAGGGGCCGGTGTAGTGGTCCGGCAGGCCGAGGACGTGACCGGTCTCGTGCGCCACTACGCGCAGCGAGTAGTACTGCTGGTTCTGGTAGTAGTCCAGGAAGATGTAGCCGTGGCCGTGGCCGTCCGTGGAGGCGTACGAGCCGCGGGAGTCGTTGCCCTCGTAGTAGGCGAAGTCGCCCTGTCCGCTGGTCTCGCGCAGGGTCACGTTGCTGACCGAGCTGTTCCATATGGACGCGGAGTTCGCGATCTGCGACTGGAAGCTCGGGGCGTTCGAGTCGTTGTAGTAGACGGTGACCGACTGGAAGCCGGGCTCCTCCGCCTGGTGCTTCTCGGCCGACTTCATGACGGCCTTGAAGAAGGCCTTGTTGCCGGCGGAGTTGGCCTTGTCCGTGCCCGTGAAGGTGGTCACCGGGCCGGCCGGCTTCGGGGCCTGCGCGACGTTGGGGGTGTGGGAGTCGGCGGGGGCGGCCGTGGCCGGGAGGGCGAGCGCCATGCTGGCGGCCATGCCGATGCCGACGGCGGCGGACAGAGCGGTCTTGCGTCTCATGGGGGGTCCTCCTCGCTCCGGATGAGGCCCGCCGTAAACTTGGGGGTGGGGCCCCGTCCGGATGGACGTCTCGGTCCCGGAGAGTGTCGAACACCTCACGCCCGGCGCGGATGATGTCAGATGGCGATAACACCGCGCTATAGCGGTAGTTGAACGTTGAGCGACATGCACATGTCTGGTCTGCGCGGCGGCCGCCGCCGTATGCTCCCCGGGTGGAGCTCGAGGTCAGACACCTTCGTGCGCTGTGCGCGATCGCCGATACGGGCAGTGTGCGCAAAGCCGCCCGTCAGCTGGGCATGACGCAGCCCTCCCTCACCACGCAGCTCCACCGCATCGAACGGGCCGTCGGCGGCCAGCTGTTCAACCGGGAACGCACCGGCAGCCGGCCCACGTCACTCGGCCGCGCCGTCCTCAGCCGCGCCAGACCCATCATCGCCGAGATGAGCGCCCTGGTGAACGAGGCACGGGACGCCATCGCCCTGGCCGGCGGCGCTCGGCTGCGCGTCGGCAGCACCGGCAGCCGGGCCGTCGCCGGCTGGCTGCGCCGGCTGCACACCCGGCTCCCCGACACCGACACCACGATCCGCATCGACGTATCGCCCAACACGCTGCTGCACATGGTCGCCTCCGACCAGCTGGACGTCGCCTTCGTGCACGAGGTCAACGGCTGCCCGCTGTACCGGCCCGACGGCGTCCGCTTCCGCGTACTCGTCCCCGACGAACCGCAGTTCATCGCCATGTCCGCCGATCACCCGGCGTCCGCGCAGCCCGAGGTGCGGCTCACCGACCTGGCCGATGACCGCTGGATGGTCGACCCCAGCGTCGACGGCGACTGGGCCGGCCTGCGCCGCGTCTTCGCCGCCGCCGGGGTCAGCCCCAGAGTCGTGCACGGCGACTACCTGGCCGCCTGCGACCTGATCGTCGCCGGCGAGGTCGTCAGCCCCTGCCAGCCCACCTCACGCGGCCGCCCCGGCATGGCCATCCGCCCGCTTGTCGGCAACCCCCTGACGGTGCGGCTGCTCGTCGCCACCCGCGACGAGGGCTCCCCGGGCACCGACCTGGACGCCGTCTTCACGGACCTGGCGGACTCCTACCGCGAGGTCGCCTGGGCCAGCACCGCCTACCGCCGCTGGCTGCTCCGCAACGACAGCCCGCTCCTGCGCGACGCGGCCTGACCGGCCGGCTGCGACCGGCCGGCGGCTGCGCGTCAGGACAGAACGGCGGCCGGACCGGCGTCGGCGGGACGGGCCTGAAGAGGACGGCCCGCAGCAGTTCGGGCGTGAACAGCACGCCGACCGGAGCCGTCAGCGACAGCACGCTGCGGAAGGCACGGCCCACGACGGCGTCGCCCGCGGCCCGCTGCTGCACACGGCTCAGGTACCACGCGACGGGCCGCTCGACGGCACGGCCGCGCACCACGTTGCCGACGGCACCGGGCATGTTCCGGTCCGAACCCGCCGAGATGTCCCACGCCTGCGCCGCCGCACCGGAGACCGCCTGCTGCACGCGCAGCGTCGTGGGCACCCGGCGGCGGTCGGCCAGCGCGTCCCGGAGGGCGACGGCGCCGAGCGCCGCCACCGTCATCCCCTGCCCGTAGATCGGGTTGAAGGTGCACAACGCATCGCCGACGGCGAGGAAACCCGCCGGACGGCGGCCCGGCCGGTCGTACCGCCGCCGCACGTTGGCCGTCCCGCGGAAGCCGTGGGCCGCACCGAGTGGTTCCGCCGCGTCCAGCCACTCGCTGAGCACCGAGTCCGGAAGCGTCCCGGCGAAGGACTCGAACCCCTCCGGGTCGGTCGGCGGCGCGTCACCGCGCAGCCCCGACAGCGTCACCAGGTGCAGCCCGTCGCCGTCCACGGGCAGGATGACGCCGCCGTGGGTCTGGTCGGGTGCGGGGATGACGAAGTAACCCAGCGAGTCCGAGAACCGGCCGCCGGAGCCGTCGCGGTAGAGCCGGGTCGCGTAGCCGAGTCCCGTGTCGATCGTCTCCTCGTGCGGTGGCTCGGCGCCCAGGGACCGCAGCCACTCGGCGGCGTGCGTGCCGCGTCCCGACGCGTCCACCACGAGATCGGCGTCCAGACGGCGTGAACCGCCGCCCGCCGTGCCCCGCTCACGCAGCAGCACCCCGCGGACCCGCTTCGCGTCACCGGTCAGGCCCACGACCTCGGCGCCCTCGACCGTACGGATCCGGGAGTCGGCCAGCACCCGGCGGCGGACGGCGTGTTCCAGCCGGGGACGCGTCCCGGTGAACAGGCGCGTTGTGGCGGCCGTCCGCCGGAACCACCGGCCGGTCTGCCACTGCACCATGTCCGCCGGCATGCCCACCTCGGGATGGCCGTCGGCACGCAGTTCCTCGATGACGCCCGGCAGCAGCTTCTCCAGCGCCACCTGGCCGCCCTCGAGCAGGACGTGCAGGTGCCGTCCCTGCGGCACGCCGGACCTGGGGGCCGGCTCCTGAGGGACCCGGTCCCGGTCGACGAGCGTGACCCGGTCCGCGTGCCCGGCCAGCACGCCTGCGGCGAGCAGCCCGGCCATGCCGCTCCCGATCACCACCGCGTGCCGTGAACCCAACTCCTCGGCCATACCCTGCCTTTCGTCGGAGACATCACTCACCGTAGGCCACCGGGCCGAGCGGGGTTACCTCGCAAGCGGGCGCGATGAGTTTTCCGGCCACCGGGAGTCGGTACGGCTGACGCATCACCCGAGAGGAGCCTTCTCATGGCCGCGAACACCCGACGACCCGACCTGGCACCCGCCGCCCGGCGGCTGACCGCGCTGCTCGACGGAGTGCGCGACGACCAGCTGGCCGATCCGACCCCCTGTACGGAGTCCTCGGTCGCCGACCTGCTCGACCACCTCGTCGGGCTGACCGTCGCCTTCCACGACGCGGCCACCAAGACGGCCGGCCCGGGAGCGGCCGGACAGCCGCGCGCCTCAGCCGACCACCTGCCGCCCGACTGGCGCCGCCGCCTGCCGGCGCAGCTCGACGCACTCGCCGCGGCCTGGGCCGACCCGGCCGCCTGGGACGGCACCGCCGAGGCCGGCGGGGTGACGATGCCCGCTGAGGTGATGGGCATCGTCGCGCTGGACGAGATCGTCCTGCACGCGTGGGACCTCGCGGTCGCCACCGGCCAGGACTACACGTGCGAGCCGGCCGAGGCCGAGGCGCTCATCGGACTCCTCTCGGCAGCCGCCGACCCGGACGCCGGCAACGGCATGTTCGGCCCGGTGGTCCCGGTCCCCGCCGACGCGCCCCCGTTCCACCGCGCCCTCGGTCTCAGCGGCCGCGACCCGCACTGGCACCCCACCGTTTCGCCCGCGGTGGAATGACGCCCGGACGGCGGCCGCGGACCGTAGCGTCCCCGGCATGGAGCCCATGCAGATCGCGCCGACCGTGTGGCAGCTGCCGTTCCCCGTCGGCCACGTCTACTGCGTACGGCTGCCCGACGGGTTCGGTCTCGTCGACACCGGGCTGCCCGGCTGTGCAGGCGCCGTGCTCGACGGGCTGAAGCGGCTCGGTGCGCCGCCGGCGGCCGTGCGGGGGATCGTGCTCACGCACTCGCACGTCGACCACATGGGCTCGGCAGCCGACCTGGCCGAGGCCACCGGCGCACGCGTGCTCGCCGGGCGGGCCGACGCACCGGCGGTCCGGGGCTACGCGCCGGAGCCGGAGCCGGTCTACACCGAGGCGGAGCGGGCGCTGCACGAGCAGGTCCTGGCGGGCATCGCGGCGGACGGACCGCCGCCGCTGCGGCACGTGCCCGTCGACCGGGAGCAGGCCGTCGCGTCCTTCCGCCGGCTCGCCGCGCTCGACGACGTGGAGACGGTGTGCGTCCCGCACGGCGAGCCCGTCCTCCGGGACGGCGCGGCGGACCTCCGCGCGGCCACTCCGGAGGCCGACTGGCTCTGACCCATGCGGCCTAATCCGGCACGTCGGCGTTGGTCCGCGCGCCCGCGCGGTCGTTGACTGGCCCTGCGCACGGCTGTGTCAGGAGGTGGCGGTCATCCTTTCCCCGAGGAGTCTGTTCCGGGAGATCATCGACGACGACGAGGCCTTCCGGCTCTTCTGCTCGATCGCCGCCGGCGGCGAGGCGCAGGGCGGCTGGGAGAACCGCCGTATCGCCGCCCTGGTGCCCGAGAGCCTGCGCGGTCTCGCACCGAAGATCGCCCGGCACGGCGCCGACGAGGACAAGCACGGCCGCCTCTTTCACGGCCTGCTGCGCAAGCGCGGGCTGACGCCGGTGCCCGTTCCCCGCGAGACGGACTACACCGTCCTGCTGGAGGCGCAGGGCCTCGGCCTGGCCCACACCCGGCTGCGCCGCGAAGTGCCGCTCACCGAGCGGGACATCGTCGTCTACCTCGCCCACAGCCGCGTCACCGAGCAGCGCGCGGCCGGCCAGATGGCCATGCTGAGCCGGTACTTCGGCGACGACCCGCTCCTCGGCCGCGCCGTGCGGATGATCGCCGAGGACGAGGCGAACCACCTGGCCTACTGCCACGAGGAGCTGCTGCGCCTGGCGGAGGCCGGGCACGAGCGGTTCGTCCGGGACACCCTGCGCACCACGGCACTCGCCGAGCTCGACACCTACCGGGACGTCAGCCTCGCCGTGATGGAGCACATGACCCGCCTGCTGGGCTGGTCGCCGACCCGCGCCGCCCTCGTGCGGGCCGGCATCCACGCGGGGTACGCGGCGGAACGCGCCGGCCGCTGGCGCCGCATGACGTCCCTGACCATGCCGGAGCGCCGCGACCCGCTCGGCAGCGACGCACCGGCGGACACCACCCACCCGGCCACCGAACCGGCGGAGTCCCCCGAACCCGCCTGAGCACCCGCGCGACCGCGGTGTCCGATGTCCGCCGGTGCCGGCCGAGAAACGGCGGGATGCTCGGCCCATGACCGACACCACCGACGCGCTCATCGAGCGCTTCCTGCTGTCCAGCAGCGGTTTCGCACGCCGCCTGCGTTCCGTCCGGGCCGAGCAGTGGACATGGCCCACTCTGTGCACCGAGTGGAACGTGCAGCAGTTGGTCAACCACATGACGCGCGGAAACCTGAGCTACGTGCGCCTGCTGGACGGCGGGGACGCGGCGGAGTTCCTGCTCCTCCGCGAGGCCGACGCCCTGGGGACGGACCCGGTGCGCGCGTACGAGGACTCCGCCTCGGCTCTCTCCGCGGCCTTCGGCCGCGCGGGCGCGCTCCGCCGGGTTCTCGACTACCCGTTGGGGCCGGTGTCCGGCGGCCAGGCGCTCGCCGTACGGATCACGGACAGTGTCATCCACACATGGGACCTCGCCCAGGCCGTCGGAGTGGATGACACGCTCGACCGCGGCCTCGTCGCGTGGATCGACGCGCACCTCGACGACATCTACGCCGGCCTGCCGGAGACGCCTGTTGCCGCCGAGACGACCCACCGGTTCTTCGGCCGCCCCGTGGAGGCGGCGCCGCACGCCTCGCCGCAGGCCCGCCTCCTGCACCGCATGGGC
>DASSBO010000412.1:0-4606 GCA_035698655.1 Streptomyces sp. | reverse complement strand
GACGCTTCGGCCTTCGACACGGAGCAGCGGCACCTGGACGGCGAGGCGCTGTCCTTCGTCGCGGAGCTGACGTCCTCGTCCACGCGCGAGGCCGACTGGACGGACAAGACGCCCGTCTACGGCAAGGCCGGCGTGCCCGTGCACCTGCTGCTCGACATGCAGGAGGAGGCCGCGACCGTCTTCTGGCAGCCGTCGCCCGCGGGCTACGTCTCCCGGCTCACCGTCCCCTTCGGCGAGCCGCTGGCGCTCCCCGCGCCGTTCGGCTGCGAGCTGGACACCTCCGCCTTCGGGCTCCCGCGCGACAGCGCAACAGGCGCCGGAAGCTGAGGCCACCTCCGCGAGAGCCACGCGCCTTACCGGGGAGTAGGGCGACCGCCGGCCCACGCCACTCGGCGTGTCGTGGGACAGGGATCGCCCTACTTGGGTGAGACTCGGCGGCTCGCCGGCGTCAGCCGGGCGTCAGTTCTTGAGCAGCTGCTCGCTCAGCTCCCACAGGCGCTGCGCCGACTCCGGGTCGACGGCGTGGGGAACGACGGTGGAGGGGGGATGGGGGTCGTTGGCGAAGTCGATGGGCTTCGGGTCCTCGTCCAGCGGCGAGACGTCGTTGTCCATGAGGTAGACCCCGCCGATCTCGGCCAGCAGCGGACTCGTCGAGGCGAACACGCTGGTGGCGGCGCCCTGCTGCACCGTCTTCCTCTCGTGCTCCGGGTCGATGACGGGGCGGCCGGACTCGTCGATCAGCCCCATGGCGCGAAGCGCCTCGTCGCTCATGGCGGAGGTCCGCGCGTCGCTCTCGGCACGCCAGGGACCGAGGTTGGTGGTGACGACGATCCCCGGGTGCACGGCGTATCCGCGGATACCCTGCGCGGCCCAGCGGCGGTCGAGTTCGACGGCGAACAGCACGTTGGCCGTCTTGGACTGTCCGTAGCCGAGCATGCCCATCTCGTCGTATCCGGTGGTGAAGTGCGGGTCGTCCCAGCGGATGTCGGACAGCCGGTGCCCGCCGGAGGTCAGGTTGACGACGCGCGCCCCGTGCGCCGCGCGCAGCGCGGGCAGCAGGCCGAGGGTGAGCTGGAAGTGGCCGAGGTGGTTGGTCGCGAACTGCGATTCGTAGCCGCGCGCGTCGCGGACCAGCGGGCCTCCCATGAGCCCGGCGTTGTTGAGCAGTATGTGGAGCGGGCGGCCGGAGGCGACGTACCGGGCGGCGAACGCGTCGACCGATGCCGGGTCGAGGAGATCGAGCCGGCTTGCCTCCACCCGCTCCATCCCGGCCAGCTTCCCCGCGGCACGCTCCGGGTTGCGCGAGGCGACGGTGACGGAAGCACCGGCCTGGCTGAGCGCTCGTGTGGCCTCCAGCCCGAGGCCGCTGTGGCCGCCGGTGACGACGACGTTCACGCCGGAGAGGTCGATGCCGGCCAGGACGTCGTCGGTCGTCGACGCGGCGGTGAAACCCGATCCGACCGGGTGCTGCTTGTGTGCCGTGATGTGTGCCATGCCTCCACTCTGCGCCCGATCATCCGGACTCTGAATGCTTGTCGATCCGGATTTCTTGCGCGAGAGTACAGACATGGTGGTTGATCGGCTGTCCGAGGTCTTCGACCTCGTCGAGGTCCGCAGTGTCGTGTCGGGCGGTTTCGCGGTGCGCGGTCCGTGGATTTCGCGCGCGGAGATCGAGGGACTGAAGTTCACCGCGGTGGTCAGCGGGCAGGCCCGGCTGGCCACCGACGGCGTCGAGCGGCCGCTCGCCCTGGAAGCGGGCGACGTCGCCATCCTGAACAACCGGTCGTGGCTGCGCGTCGAGGGCGGCACCGGAGAAGGCCCACCGCTCGAGGTCACACCGGACGCGGACTTTGAGTCCACGCGCCTGATCGGCACCGCTCCCGACACGGACGTCGTCGTCGGGGGCCATGTCGACCTCAACCAGGCAGGCCGGGCGCTGCTGGCCCAGGCGCTCCCGCCGGTGGCGCACGTCCACGGATCGGCCCCGACAGCGGTCCACGTGCGCGGCACCATCCATCGGCTTTTCGACGAGGTGACCAGGAATCGTGTGGGCTCCGCGTTCGCGATCCGCCAGCACGGTCAGCTCCTGCTGCTCGAGGTGCTGCGCGCCTACATCGACCAGGCCGAGCTGCCTCCAGGGTGGCTGCGGCTGCTGGCGGACGAACGGATGCGCCCGGCGCTCGACCTCATGCACTCCGCGCCCGGGAAGTCCTGGGGCCTGCGGGAACTGGCCCATGCCGCGGCGATGTCACGGACGTCGTTCGCCGAACGCTTCCGCACGGTGGCAGGCGTACCACCGCTGACCTACCTCGCCCGCTGGCGGATGATGCTGGCGGAGAGGGCCCTTCGAGACGGCGACGTGCGCGTCGGCTCCCTGGCCACAGAGCTGGGCTACGCCTCGGAGAGCTCATTCAGCGCCGCGTTCAAACGAGAACTGGGCGAGTCACCGCTGCGCTACCGGCACCGGGTGCGCAGCGGCGGCTCACCCGGTGCCTGATGCGGTCCGCTTCTCCGCCCGCCACTTCGGCCGGCGGAGCCAGGCCGGCAGCGCGGGCACGGATCGCCTGATCCGAAGCCGCTGAGCGGGGAAACCGGGAAGGTGTCCGGAGACCGCGACCTGCCGGGAGGAGCCCGTCGTGCCCCGCTCACGCCTGCTGCGACGCCGCCGCACGCCGCCCTCCCTGTACGACGCCGCCCGCACCGTGCTGCGGCAGAACTGGACCGGGCACTCCACCGTGCCCGCGCCCGGCCTGTATCCGCACCAGTGGAGCTGGGACACGGCCTTCGTCGTGATCGGCCGGCGCCACCTCTCGCCGCAGCGCGCCCAGCAGGAACTGGAGCGCCTCTTCGCCGCCCAGTGGGGCGACGGGCGGGTGCCGCACATCGTCTTCCAGAAGTCGGTACCGCTGGGCGAGTACTTTCCGAGCCGGGACTTCTGGCGGTCCCCCGACGCCGGAGCGCAGGCCGGCGCGCCGCGGCACGTCGAGACGTCCGGCATCGTGCAGCCGCCCGTGCACGCGATGGCCGCCTGGCTCGTCCACCGGGCCCACGAGGACGTGAGCGAACGGCGCGGCTTCCTCAGCCGGCTCTACCCGCAGCTCACCGCCTGGCACGCCTACCTCTACGACCGCCGTGACCTGGGAAGACACGGGCTGATCTCCATCGTCCACCCCTGGGAGTCCGGCATGGACAACAGTCCGTGCTGGGACGAGCCCCTCTCCCGCGTGCCCGCCGCCGCCCACGCCGCCTACCACCGCGCGGACCTCAAGCACAGCGCACCCGCCGAACGGCCGGCGGACCGCGACTACGCCCGCTACATCCGCCTGGCGGCCCACTACCGCGACCGCGGCTACCTCGACGAGGACGAACACGAATACGGCCCGCACGTCTTCGCCGTCGAGGACCCCGGATTCAACGCCCTGCTCATCGCCTCGGAAGACGCCCTGGCGCACATCGCCGAGACGCTCGGCGCCGACCCCGCCCCACACCGGCAGCGGGCGGAGCGGCTGCGACGGGCGCTGGTGGCGCAGCTGTGGTCAGACGGCGCGGGGATGTTCCTGTGCCGGGACGTGCGGACGGACGCGCACGAGCAGGTGCGGGGCGTGCAGGGACTGGTGCCGCTCGCCGCGCCCGGCCTGCCGCGCCACATCACCGACGCCCTCGGCGACACGGTGACCGGCCCGCACTTCGGGCTGGACGACAGTACGCGCCTCGTGCCGAGTTACGACCTGGCGGCCGACGACTTCGATCCACGCCTCTACTGGCGCGGGCCCGCCTGGTTCAACATCAACTGGCTCCTCGAACGCGGCCTGCGGCAGCACGGGCACACCGAGACGGCGGACCGGCTGCGGACGCGGATCATCGACACGGCGTACGAGACCCACTTCACCGAATACGTCGACCCGCGCACCGGCGACCCCCACGGCACCCGCGGCTTCAGCTGGACCGCCGCCCTGGCCCTGGACCTCCACCAGACGGAGCAGCGCCCCGGCTGACGCGCGGGCGGCGGTGCTCTACGGCCCGCTGTACGGGTTGTGCTGGGGCGGCGGGGGCATGGGCTGTTGCTGTTGCTGATGGGGCGGGTAGCCGCCGTAGCCCGGGGCCTGGGCGGGCGGGTAGGCCGGGTAGCCGTGACCCGGCGCGCCGGGGCCGGCTGGGCCGCCGGGGCCGTTGTTGCGGTTCTTCTTCCGGCGGACCATCACGATGACCAGCACAACGACGACGATGAGGACCACGGCCAGGCCGCCGATGACGGACCAGATGATGACGGCCTTCCGGTCCGCCTTCTCCTGGCCCTTGGCGATCTCAGCCTGGTCACGCTTCTTCTGCGCGTCGGCTTCCGCGTTGTTCTTGATCGCCGTCGGCACCGTCAGCGGACCCCACTTGGATCCCTTCGGGATGTCGGCCGTCAGCGCCGCCAAGGGGCGGATTGCGCCGTAGCCCCAACGCTCGTCACGCTGCTCCGCATGCTGAGTCGTGCCCGGCACGACTGCCGTCTCGGTCAGCCGGTTGACGATCTGGCCCGCGCTCAGGTCGGGAAACTTCGACTTGAGGAGGGCAACGGCGGCAGAGGTGTAGGCAGTCGCATCGGAGGTGCCGGTGCCCT
>DASSBO010000411.1:0-9639 GCA_035698655.1 Streptomyces sp. | reverse complement strand
GTAGAGGCGGCTGCCGATCTGCCGGTTGGTGAGCCCCTCCCCGATGAGGCCGAGGATCTCCCGCTCGCGGTCGGACAGGCCGTCCAGAGCGCTGTCCTGCGCCGGAGCGGAGGTGTCCTGGCCGCGGAGGCTGCCGAGCAGCCGCGCCGTGGTGGCCGGGTCGAGCATGGACTGGCCGGCGGCGACCGTGCGCACGGCGGCGACCAGGTCGGAGCCCTTGATCTGCTTGAGCACGTATCCGGCCGCGCCCGCGAGTACGGCGTCCAGCAGCGCGTCGTCGTCGTCGAACGAGGTGAGCATGAGGCAGGCCAGGCCCGGGATGCGGGAGCGCAGTTCGCGGCAGACGGTCACCCCGTCGCCGTCGGGCAGCCGCACGTCGAGAACGGCGACGTCCGGGCGCAGTGCGGGGCCGCGGACCAGGGCCTGCTCGGCGGTGCCGGCGTCACCGACCACGGTGAGCCCGACCTCTCCGTCCAGCAGGTCGTGCAGGCCGCGCCGGACGACTTCGTGGTCGTCCAGGAGGAAGATCCGCACCGGTTCGTCCCGGCGGGGTTCGCTCTGCTCAGGCATGAGTCACCTCCTGCCGTCGGGCGGCCGGCGCCTGCGGCCACCGCACCGCCCACCCTGGCACATCGGTGCGGCGCGCGCCGCTCACGCGGGGACTCCCAGTGCGTGCGGCCCGTAGAGCTCCAGCAGCCTGGTGCGGGTGCGCTGCAGCCGGTGCGCGACGATCTCCGCGACGCGCTGCGTGATGGCGCGCCCCAGCAGGGGGTCCTCGTCGCACAGGGCGCGGGCCGCTTCCGCGTCGAACTCCAACGCGC
The DNA here is from genome assembly GCA_035698655.1 of Streptomyces sp. Classification (GTDB taxonomy): domain Bacteria; phylum Actinomycetota; class Actinomycetes; order Streptomycetales; family Streptomycetaceae; genus Streptomyces. The sequence continues at coordinate 8,818 of DASSBO010000411.1, read as the reverse complement.
GCACCGGGCTGAGGGTCTCCGCGCCCAGGTGCCACTCGTAGGGCGGGAAGAGCCAGTCCCAGCCGATCAGGTCGCCCGGCGACAGCGTCTCGACGACCGCGGAGGGCCGCATTCCGACCCGCAGGTCCAGGCGTACCGATCCGGTGCGGATCACCCAGAAGCGGTCCGCCTGTCCGCCCTCCTCCGTGATCCGCTCCCCGGCGGGGAAGGAGACGTCGAGGGCGAAGGCCATCAGCCGTGCACGCCCGGGCGCCGGCAGCGCCTCGAGCAGGTTCGTCGTACCGACCAGCATGATGACCTCCTCTTGCAGACAGGCGTCACGGCCATGATGCGGCCGGCGTCCGGCGGTGCCGGGGGGCCGTTCGGCCCCGGCGCTGGGACCAGCGGCCCTTGGCCGGCGCAGTGCGCCGGCGGGAGCGTGGAAGGGTGAAGGCACGCACCGGCGTCACGGGAGGTACGGCCATGTCGCACCGTGTCATCGTGGGTCTGGACGGCTCGCACGAGAGCCTGGCGGCGGCGGACTGGGCGGCCGCCGAGGCGATGCTGCTGTCGGCTCCGCTGTCGTTGGTCCAGGTGCGGGAGGCGGGGGCCTACCCCTACTCCCCCATCATCGACGACGAGGTCGAGACGCGCTGGGCGGAACGCCTCACCCGGGAGACCGAGGCGGAGCTGTCCGGCCGGTACCCGGGGCTGCGCACGGTGACGGAGGAACTCGCCGGGCGGCCGGCGACCGTGCTGACCCACCTGGCGACCGAGAGCGACCTGCTGGTGCTGGGCTCGCGCGGCCTGGGCAGCTTCCTGGGTTTCCTGGTCGGCTCGGTCGCGCTGCCGGCCGCCGCGCACGCCCGGTGCCCGGTGGTGCTGGTGCGGGCACGCACCGACAGCGAGTCGGCGCACGCCGCGGCGGCCGGGCCGGTGACGGCCGCCCGGCCGCACGGGGACATCGTGCTGGGGCTGGACCTGGGGCAGTCCGGCGAGGAGTTGCTGAGTTTCGCCTTCGCGGCCGCCGCACGGCACGAGACGCGGCTGCGGGTGGTGCACGGCTGGCACCTTCCTCCGGCGGCGCACGGACACGCACGGGACACGGAACACCCCGACTCCGAGCGCGTCACGCAGGACAAGGACCGGCTGCTGCGTGAGGCACTGCGGCCGTGGGAGGAGAAGTACCCCTCGGTCGAGGTCGACGCCCAGACGGTCGTGAAGCGCCCGGCGCGGCACCTGGTGGAGGCCGCGGCGGACGCCTCGATGGTGGTCGTGGGCCGGCGGGTGCACCGTTCGCCGGTCGGGACGCACCTGGGCAACATCACGCACGCCGTGATGCACCACAGCAGGGCGCCGGTCGTGGTGGTACCGCACGACTGACCACGGCCGGGCGACCGACCGCACCGACTGCCCGTCCCGCCGGGCGCCTCAGCCGTACACGGCGGCCGGCGTGGTTCCCGCCTCGGTGAGCGGCAGCCCGAGCTGCGCCCGTTCGGTGACCCAGCGCGTGGGCCGGTAGCGGGGATCACCGGTGGCGCGGAGCAGGTTCTCCTGCAGCTCCAGCAGCCGCCGGGCGCCGACCCGTTCGCCGAGGGCGAGCGGCCCCGCGGGGTAGCCCAGGCCGGCGCGCACGGCCTTGTCGACGGCCTCGGGGGTGGCCAGGGAACGTTCGGCGATGGAGGCCGCGACCGAGACCACCGAGGCGAGCAGCCGCTGTGCGACGGAGCCGGGTGCGTCCCGCACAACCGAGACGCGGCGCGGCTCGCCGCCGGCGGCGGGGCGGGCGAGCACGGCCCAGGCGTCGCGGGCGGCGGCCGGGTCGGCGGCAGGGGTGAGGGCGAGCACCCGGCGCGCGGTGGCCACCGAGAGCGGGTCGACGCCGAAGGTGCGCGGGGCGGGCAGGCCGTGGCCGGCCACGGCTGAGGCGACGGTCGTTCCCCAGGTGGGCACGAGGACGAGCGCCTGGTCCGAGGGCTCCGGTCCGCTCTCCAGGACGGCTCCGGCCTCGGTGAGCGCGGTGCGCAGGGCGTCGGCGTCCGGGCCGCTCCCGGCGACCAGGACGGCCCGTGCGGCGTCGCCGGTCACCGCCGTTTCCTCCGGGCGCGGCCCGGCGTCGGTGCCGTAGTCGTAGAACCCCCGTCCGGTCTTGCGGCCGTGCAGTCCGGCCGCCACCCGGTTGGGGGTCAGGAAGGAGGGGCGCAGCCGGTCCGAGTGGCGGAAGCCGTGCCAGATGGAGTCGATGACGGCCGCGGTCACGTCGAGGCCGGTCAGGTCCATCAGCTCGAACGGGCCCATGCGCAGACCCAGCACGTCGCGGGCGATGCGGTCGGTCTCGGCCGTGCCGGCCACCGACTCCTCGAGCAGGGCGAGCGCCTCGGTCACCAGGCCGCGGCCGGCGTGGTTGACCAGGAAGCCGGGAGTGTCGGCGACGACGACGGCGGCGTGGCCGCTCGCCTCCACGATGTCGACCAGGGCCGGCGGGATGTCGGCGCGGGTGAGCGCGCCGGGGACGACCTCGACGATCTTCATCAGCGGCACGGGGTTGAAGAAGTGCAGTCCCACCAGCCGGGCCGGGTCGGACAGTTGCGCCGCGATCTGGGTGACGGGCAGCGACGAGGTGTTCGTCGCGAACACGGCGCCGGCGGGCAGCGCGCCCTCCAGGCGGCGGAAGAGCTCGGCCTTGGTCGCCAGGTCCTCGCGCACGGCCTCCACGACCAGATCGACGTCGTCCGAGGCGGCGGCCGGGTCGTCCAGCGGGCGCAGGCGGGCAGCGGCGGCGTCCGCGTCCTGAGCGGTCATCCGCTGCTTCTGGGCAGCACGGTCGAGCATCTTCCGTACGAAGGCGACGGCCTCGTCCACGGCCTCCCTGCGCACGTCGCCCAGCTCGACGGTGTGCCCGGCGACGGCCGCCCACTGGGCGATGCCCCGGCCCATGACGCCGGCCCCGATGATCCTGATGTGCACGTCGCTCCTCGCCTTCCTCAACGCGGACAGCTGCGGCCTGAGCAGCCATCTTCGCGCATGGACCGGGCCTGCGCCCGGGCGGCCTCGGCCCGGATGCACGTGCCGCGCCGCCGTGGCGGCAACGACCTGTGAATCTTTCGTGCCGGTGCGGCCCGATCACCGCTCCCGGGTGGGGGCGGATGGATCTTGTGCGTGATCATTGACCGGTTGTCAATAAAGGGCTCTCGTGCGGCGTTTCGCAGAGAGACAGCAGAGCGGGGGGAGAGCGCGCATGACCGGCTACGGTGTGGATCCGGACACGCTGCGATCGGCATCCAAGAAGATCACCGACAGCGTCAAGGGCGTCGATGACGTCAAGGTCGGGAATCTGGGAGAGAATCCGGGCGATTTCGGCCACTCCGAGGCGCAGGACGCCTTCTCCCAGCTGATGGCCACGTGGAACCAGGCGCTGACGAAGAAGCTGAGGACGGACGCGGAGGCGTCCGCGGAGAAACTGAAATCCACCGCGGCGAACTATGAGGCCGCGGAGGCCCGTTCCGATGGCGCATTCGCACCGTCGAAGGTGGGCCTGGCCTGATGAGTGTCTGGTTTGCGGACGAGCTGGAATGGACCTTCGACCCCAAGAAGCTGATTCCCGGCGAACCGGAGAAGCTGTACGAGGACGTCGACAAGCTCACCAAGTGGTCGGACGCGCTGGAGCGCATCGGCGACGATCTCGGCAACGTGCGGACCGGGGACTGGACGGGCAAAGCGTACGACGCCTTCCACGACGACTTCGCTCCGCAGAAGAAGCGTTGGCACCGCGGAGCCGACGCCCTTTCCGCGACCGCGGAAGCGCTGCGTTCCTACGCCGACATGCTGGCCTGGGCGCAGGAGCAGGCGGCGGACGCCATCATCACCTACCACAACGGCGACGAGGCCGGTGGGAAGACGACGCTGGCGTCGGCGCGCTCGAAACTGGACGCCGAAGGGCAGGCCGCGGCCGAGAAGTTCAAGGCACAGGGCGGCTCCGCCGCCGACGCGCCCGACTGGCTCTACTGGGCGGCCCAGGACGCCCAGACCAACACCACCCTGACCGGCCCGGAGCTGGCCGCGGCGGAACGCCTGCGGAACCGGAAACTGCATCACCACCGTTTCGGCAACCCGAACGCCCCCGGCGGCGGGGGCGGCGGTCTGGGGCCCCAATGGGCCGAGGGATCCGTCTCCGCCGAGGCCAAGGTGTGGGGCGCCGAGGCGAAGGGCCACGGTCACGCTTTGGGCGGAGACGTCTCCGGCAAGGCGGGTGTGGACCTGCTGGGCGTCGAGGCGGGCGCCGGTTACGGCGTCCAGGGCGGCACGGCTTCCGCCAACGCCTCCGCGAGTGCGTATCTGGCGCGGGCCTCCGCCGAGGGCAAGTACGAGGCCGGTCCTTTCGAGGCCTCGGGCGCAGCCCAGGCCTCCGTCGGAGCCGAGGCCAACGCAGCAGCGAGTGTCGGTCTCACCGGTGTCCACGCGAACGTCGACGCCTTCGCCGGGGCCAGGGCGTCCGCCGAGGGACACGCCTCCGTCGCCGGTGTGGGCGTCGGTGGTACGGCCGAGGCCTGGGCGGGCATCGGCGCCGAGGCCAACGTCGACTTCGGGATGCACGACGGCAAGTTCGTCATCGGCGGCGAAGTGGGAGCCGCGCTGGGCGTGGGCGGGAAACTGGGCGCCTCGATCGAGATCGACCCGGAGAAGGTCAGCGACGCCGTGGGGGGTGCCGTGGACGCCGTCGAGGACTTCGGCGGGGACGCGGTCGACACCATCACCTCGATCTTCTGAACGCCCGCCCCGCCGATACCGTTGGGATTCCGCACCACAAGGAGTTGATCCACCATGCCGGGCACACTGCCGGTACCGCTCAGCTGCGAGTTGCCGCAGGGATGGCAGTCCGCCCCGCCGGACGAAGTGGGCGCGCCGCAGGCGGCCCTCGTCGCGCTGCACCTCGCGTCCCGGGGGCAGGGCTTCATGCCGAACATCACCGTCACCGGGCGCATGCTGACCGGCGCCACCAGCCTGCACAGTCTTGCGGAGGCGTCGGTGCAGCGGCTGAAGGAGACCGTCGGCGCCGTGAGGCTGGCCAAACGGACCGAGGTCGGCACCTCGGAGGCGCCCGGCCTGGTCGACGCGCCGGGGATCGTGCAGAACCTGTACATCGACGCGACGGTGAACGGGCAGCCCATGGAACTGGCACAGAGCCAGTTCCTCCTCGTCCTCGAAGACGAGCAGCGTCCCAGTGAACGGGCCGAGATCGAGATCGCGCTGACCGCCCGGTCGAGCCAGTTGCAGGAGGTGCTGGGCGACTTCCAGGACTTCCTGCGCACGGTGCGTCCAGCCGCACCGGGCGACGTCGAAGCCGGGCCCGCCTAGCCGCCCGCACAGACGCGGGGGCCTCAGACGTGCCGCACGTCTGGGGCCCCCGCGTTTCGGGTGCCTACCCGCCGAGCGGGAGAACGTCCTGCCACAGGGAGCCCTGCGACTGGGCCGGATACGCCGGCGGCCTCAGCCGGCCGATCACCTGCGTCAGGTGCTCCAGCGCGGGCTCCACGTCCTCCGGGCCGAACTGGCTCTCATAGGCGCAGACGAGCCGGTCCCCCATGAACCACATCGAGCAGTCCTTACTGCGTTCGTCGCCGAGCAGGAACTCCGAGACGGCACCCTGCAACGCGTACACCGCGGCCTGCGGATCATCGCCTCGCACGGTGAAGTGCCTGTCGAACTCCGGATGTCCGACCTCCACGTCGCTCTGCCCGAACACCCTTCGCAGGGCAGAGTGCCGGCGCACGGAGAAGTGGCCGTAGTACCCGGGCAGTTCCATGACGTAGACCGACATGTTCACCGTTCGGGGGCCGCCGTCCCCGGCGTCGTACATCTCGTCGTCCCCGTCGCTCCACCCGTCCAGTGGCGACTGGTACGGGGTGTACTGCCAGCCGAAGCAGTAGAACGGGCGGCCCTCATGACTTCCGGTCAGGTGGTTCTCCACGGGAAACGGGCTGGACGGCGGTTCCCAGCCCGTCCCGGCGAACGTCTCGATCCGTGCCTGCGCCGAGCCCGCGTAAGTGCCCCCGTAGCGCTCCGCGAGCACCTCGAAGCGCGGCGTGTTCCGGCGATGACGCCACAGGTTGTACAACACCCCGATCACCAGCATGACCAGGCCGAAGGCGAGGACCTGCCACCATTCCACGTCGATGCCGGACACGTGTGTCCTGGCCGTCATCACCATCGGTTCTCTCCCACAAGTAGCCACCCGTACACGCTATCCGTGCGCGGCTCTCCGTCCTCCGGGCACCCTCGCACGCACGCAGGCCGGCCACGGGCCGGTCGCACTTTCTGCACCGGTGCGCGGCCGACGATCCGTCAGGACCAGCCAGGGAGCATGACCTCGCCGTAGGCCTCCGGGTCGATCTGCGGCTCGCCCGCCGCGTCGGCGAAGGCCTGGAGCGCCTCGACCATGGCACCGCGCCTCTCGGGCGGCATGGCCGTGACGATGCGGGCGATCTCGGCACGGCGTCGCGAGGTGGCTTCGTGGACCACTCGGTGGCCGGCCTCGGTCAGGATCAGCTTGGCCGCCCGGCGGTCCGAGGGGTCGGTGGTGCGTTCCACCGTGCCGGCGGTGATCAGCCGGTCGGCCATCCGCATGGCGGTCGACGGGTTGACCGCCAGTTGTTCCGCCAGGCGCGACAGATTGGTCGCGCCGTGCGCTTCGAGCACCACGAGCATGCGGAACTGCGGCACGGTCAGGGTCTCTTCCACGGCCGCCAGAGATCGTGCCGAGACCGCGACCAGCACGCGGGAGGCGGTGACGACCGCGGCGACCATCTCGTCGGCCGCCGGCGGTTCCGGCTGGGGGTTCGCTTCGGGCATGAGTGCAGTTCTACCGCCTGGACGGCCGGCCGTGCACACCTGCGTGCGGCCGCCTCGCCTTTACACGCACAGGGCAAATTTTGCATACTGCATGTATGAGTGATGCCGCCTCCCCTCAGCTGTCCGACGATGCGGCAGGCTCCCGGCCGGTCACGCGAGCGGAGACGGTGACGCATCCGCTGGCGACGCAGCGCGGCATCAGCCGGCTGGGGAGCGCCCTGCGGGAGTCCAAGGGCGGGCTGCTGGTCCTGTCGCTGCTGGTGGGCGCGGGTGCGGGTGGCGGGGCGGTCGTCTTCCGATGGCTCATCACGACGTTCACGCAGATCCTCAGCGGACACGGCGACTACTCGATCGCCGGTCATGCCGCCAACCCGCACGTGCCGTGGCTGGGCCGCTGGTTCGTGCTGGTCGCACCGGTGGTGGCTGGACTGGTCTACGGGCCGCTGGTCTACCGCTTCGCCCGGGAGGCCCGCGGCCACGGCGTGCCCGAGGTCATGTACGCCGTGGCCCGCCGCGGCGGCCGGATCGGCCCGCAGGTCGCCGCGGTCAAGGCACTCGCCTCCGCCCTGTGCATCGGGGGCGGCGGCTCGGTGGGCCGTGAGGGCCCGATCGTGCAGATCGGCTCCGCGCTGGGCTCGACGCTGGGCACGTGGGTGCGGATCGCCGAGGACCGGCTGCGGGTTCTGGTCGCCTGCGGTGCGGCCGGCGGCATCGCGGCGACGTTCAACGCCCCGCTGGCCGGGGTCTTCTTCGCCATGGAACTGATCCTGCGGGACTTCACCGCGGAGTCCTTCGGCATGGTCGTCCTCGCCTCCGTGACCGCGAGTGTGATCGGGCGTGCCGCGTTCGGCAGCGATCCGTTCCTGCACCTGCCGGCCTTCCACGTCGAACACCTCTCGCAGTACGCGCTCTTCGCCCTGCTCGGCGTGCTGGCCGGTGTGGTCGGTGTCGTCTTCAACAAGGTGCTCTACCGCATCGAAGACCTGTGCGACGCGGCGTGGCGCGGCCCCGAATGGGCGAGGCCGGCGGTGGGCGGCCTGCTGCTGGGCGGCCTGTTGCTGCTGCTCCCGCAGATGTACGGGGTCGGCTACCCCGTGCTGCAGAACTCCCTGGTCGGCGACTACACGCTCGTCTTCCTCGGGGCGCTGCTGGTCGGCAAGATCCTCGCCGCCTCGCTCACCATCGGCATCGGCGGCTCCGGCGGCGTGTTCGCGCCCAGCCTGTTCATCGGCGCCATGCTCGGCTCCGCCTTCGGCCAGGCCGCGCACCACCTGCTGCCCGGATTCGCCGGGCCGGCCGGCCTCTACGGGCTCGTCGGCATGGGCGCGGTCTTCGCCGGTGCCGCCCGCGCGCCGATCACCGCTGTGATCATCCTTTTCGAGCTGACCGGCGAGTACAGCATCATCCTGCCGCTGATGGCCGCCATCGTGCTGGCCGCCGGGGTGAGCCGGCTGCTCACCGGGGACACCATCTACACCGCCAAGCTCCGTCGGCGCGGCGTCGACATCGACGCCCCCGCACCCGGCACCTCGGCCGCCGACCTGCGCGTCGGCGACATCATGGAGCCGATACCGGACCCGCTCCTGGAGACCACCACACTCACCGACGCGGCCGACGCACTGGCCCGCTCACCGCACGGCGTGCTCCCCGTACAGACCGAGGACGGCGAGTACCGCGGCACCGTGACGGCCCGCACCGTCGCCGAGACCCTCGCCGACGACGAGCACGCCACCACACAGGTCGGCGCTGTCACCCACCTGCCGCGCACCCTCAGCCCCGGCATCCGGCTCGACCAGATCCTGCGCGACCTCGCGACCGCCGACGGCCAGGCGGTGCCCGTCCTCGACGAGCATCACGACAAGCTCGTCGGCTGGGTGAGCCACCGCGGCGTCCTGACCGCGGCGAGCATGAATCCCCACGGACGGGTACGGCAATGAGGGCCACGTCAACGTGCGGCAGGCCCCCTCGCCTTGTGCGGCGAGGGGGCCGT
>DASSBO010000410.1:0-7457 GCA_035698655.1 Streptomyces sp. | reverse complement strand
GGCGAGTGCCTGCCCACCATCGCGGTGACCGAACCGGGCTCCGGCGGTCACGTGCTCGGCATGACCAGCACCGCGGTGCGGGACGGCGACGACTACATCCTCAACGGCAGCAAGGTCTTCGTCGGCAACAGCCACGTCGGTGACCTGCACGGGGTCGTGGTGCGCACCGGTCCGGGCTCCAAGGGCCTGTCCGCGTTCCTGGTGGAGGCGGACCGGCCGGGCTTCCGGCTGGGCGAACAGCAGCCGGCGATGGGCCTGCACGGCTTCAGCTTCGGTGAGCTGATCTTCGACAACTGCCGGGTGCCGGCGGCCAACCTGCTCGGCTCGGAGGGCGACGGCCTGCCGGTCGCCTACTCCTCCAGCATCCTGTACGGCCGGGCGAACCTCACGGCCGTCTCGCTGGGCATCCACCAGGCGATCCTGGAGGAGACCACGGCGTTCTGCCAGGAACGGCGGCGCTACGACGCTCCGCTGGCGGACCTGGGTTCCATCAAGCTCAAGCTGGGTCAGATGCAGTCGCGGCTGATGACGGCCCGGCTGGCCGCCTACCACGCGGTCCACCTGCTGGACCAGGGCCTGTCCTGCGACGCCGAGCTGATGAACGCGAAGCTCGTCAACGTGGAGTCCGCGCTGGACTCCGCGCGGGACGCGATGGAGATCCACGCGGCCAGCGGGCTGTTCACCGACCGCCCGCTGGAGCGCTACCTGCGGGACGCGCACCACATCTACGCCCCGGCCGGCACCTCGGACATCCAGCGGCTGCGGCTCGGTGAGGTCGCCCTGGGCGCGCAGAAGGGCTCCTGGTCCACGAAGCTGTCCGACCTGGTCCGCATGGAGCCGGTCGCGGTGATGTGACCGGCGCGCGGCGCCCGGGCGGGCGCCGCGCGGTCTCAGGAGCGGTCGCGCTCCCGCCGGTGGATCTGCTCCACCAGGTCGGCGGCCATCGACTTGATGGTCTCCAGCCCCTGGCGGCCCCACGGGCGCGGCTCCTGAGCGACGACGCAGACCGTGCCCAGGGCTGTTCCGGTGCGGTCGATCAGCGGTGCGCCGAGGTAGGAGCGGATCCCGATCTCGTCGACCACCGGGTTGCCGGCGAAGCGCGGGTAGTCGCAGACGTCCTCCAGCACCAGGGCCTTGCGCCGGGTGATGACGTGCGGGCAGTAGCCGTGGTCCTTGGCCATCACGCGGCCGACCGAGTTGTTGTCCGCGCCGGCCGGGCCGAGCTCGACGGCCTGGTCCGCGCCGGGGCTGTACAGGCCCGCGAAGTACTGGTGGTGCTCGTCGAGGAAGTTGACCATCGCGTACGGCGCGCCGGTGATGTGCGCGAGGTTCCGCGCGAAGTCGTCGAACTCGGGCACCGGCGCCTCGCCGAGGCCGAGTTCCCGTAGCCTCACCACCCGGTTCGGGGCGTCACGGTCCTCCGGGGTGAGCAGCAGGTGGGATGTGGGGTCATACGGCATTGACACGCTGGCTCCTGGTGTCGAGTAGGTGCTGGACGAGACGGACGAGGACCTGGGTACTCGAACTGGCCTGCCGTGCGTCGCAGAGCACGACCGGAACGTCGGGCTTGAGGTCGATGGCGGCGCGTACCTCCTCGGGGTCGTAGTGGTAAGAGCCGTCGAACTCGTTGACGGCGACGATGAAGCCGATGCCGCGGCGCTCGAAGAAGTCCACTGCCGCGAAGCAGTGTTCGAGTCTGCGGGTGTCGGCGAGCACGACCGCGCCCAGCGCACCGGCGCACAGTTCGTCCCACATGAACCAGAAACGCTCCTGCCCGGGCGTGCCGAACAGGTAGAGCATGTGGTCGGCGCTGAGCGAGATGCGGCCGAAGTCCATGGCGACCGTGGTGGTCGCCTTGTTCTCGACACCCTCCAGGCTGTCGGTGGCCGCGCTCACCGTGGTGAGCAGCTCTTCGGTGCTCAGGGGCTCGATCTCGCTGACGGCGCCGACGAGGGTGGTCTTGCCCACCCCGAAGCCGCCGGCTATGAGGATCTTCAGCGCGGTCGGAAAAGGGTCAGAGTCGTTTACGGAGCCCATCCAGCACCGCCTCCAGCAGGTCTCGATCGTTCGGGTCGGGGCCGAGCGGCACGGGTGTGGGCGCCCGAGAGGTGATGGCGCCGCAGTCCACCAGGTCGGACAGCAGCACCTTGGTCACCACGGCGGGCTGCCGGATGTATGCGGCGACCTCGGCCACGGAGACCGGTCCGCCGCACATCCCGAGCACGTGGGAGTGCTCGGGTCCCAGGTAGTTCTGCATCGGCTTGCCGGTGGCCATCACCAGCGTCAGCAGGTCGAAGTGGGCCGTGGGTTTGGTCCGCCCGTTGCTGACGGTGTACGGGCGGACCAGCCGGCCGGCGTCGTCGTCGAGCCACGGCCCCTCCTGGGGTTCTGACATACGTCAGTGCCCCGCAGCCTGCCGGGCCGGCGTGGCCAGATACGGACGGACGCTCTTGACGAGCATCGCCATCTCGTATCCGAGAACGGCGGCGTCCGCCTCACGGCCGGCGAGCACCGCCAGACAGGCGCCCTGTCCGGCGGTGGAGACGAAGAGCAGGGAGGTGTCGAGTTCGACGACCACCTGCCGCACGTCGCCTCCGTCACCGAAGCGGGCGCCGGCGCTGCGCGCCAGCGAGTACAGCCCGGAGGCCAGGGCCGCCAGGGGGTCCGCGGTGTCCGTCTCCAGGCCGTGTGCGGCCTTCACCAGACCGTCCGACGACAACAGGAGGGCGCTGCGTGTATGGGGGACGCGCTGGACGAGTCCGGTCAGCAGCCAGGACAGGTCCGCCGTCTGGCCGATCGGCGCTTCACTCACCATGATCGCGTTCTTCTCCTTGAGGGGCGAGGGGCCACGAGATGGGGCATTGAGGGGTCGCCGCCGTCAGGCCGGGGGCGTCTCGTCGGGTTCGCCGGTCCCCTCGGCGAGACTGGTGCCGCGGCGGAAGGCGGCCATGAGACTCGGGTCGTGCCCGGCCTCCGGCTCGTCGGTCTCCGGGCGGGGACGGGGCGGCTCCCTCAGCTCGGGAACCAGGTGTTCCTGGCGGCGGCGTTTGGGCAGTTCCGGCCGGCCGTCGGGCATCGCGGCCCGCGGTCCGGCAGCCGGCGGTGCCGGGGCGGCCGTCGCGCCGCAGTGAGCGGGCGCCGCGGCCCCGGGCCGCGGCGCCGGGATGCCACGCGCTCCCTGCTCGCCGGCGGCTGCCGGCTTGCCGTAGGCCTCGGCGCCCGCCGGGGCCGCACCGTGCGCGCTCGCAGGGCGGTCGCCGTTCAGCGGCTGCGCGGAGCGGGCCGCGTCGGCGGTCGCCGGAGCGGGCCGCTGGGGCAGGCCGTTCGCCGTCTCGGTGTGCGCCGGACGGGACGGGGCCGGGCCGGCGGGGGCCGGTTCGGGGTGGTCTGGTGTCCGTACCCTCTCGTGCCGGTCCGGCGCCGCCGGCGCCTGCGAACCCTGCGGAGCGGTGGGCGGAAGGGGCTGCGAGACGGCCCGGCCGTTCGCCGACTCGACCTGCGCCGGGGCCGCGTGCTGCACCTGCCGCGCCTGCGGGTTCTGCACGGCACCGGGCGTGCCGGGTGCCGCGTCCTCGCCGAGCAGGCCGCGCGGCAGCACCAGCACGGCCTGGATGCCGCCGTAGATGTTGCTCTGCAGCTGGACGACGATGCCGTGCCGCCGGGCCAGGGCGGAGACGACGAACAGGCCGATGCGGCCGTCCGAGAGCATCTCGCCCACGTCGAACTGCTCCGGGTCGGAGAGCAGCGCGTTCATCCGGGTCTGCTCCGCGGCCGTCATGCCCAGGCCGCGGTCCTCGACCTCGACGGCGAGACCGGCGGTCACGTGCTGGGCACGCAGCAGGACCTGCGTCTGCGGAGCGGAGAAGATGGTGGCGTTCTCCACCAGTTCGGCGAGCAGGTGGATGACGTCGGCGACCGCGTGCCCGCGCAGCGTGCCCTCGATGGGCGGCACGAGCTTGACGCGGGAGTACTGCTCGACCTCGGCGATGGCGGAGCGCAGCACCTCGGTCATGGTGACCGGGCGGGTCCACTGCCGGCGGGAGACGGCGCCGCCGAGGACGGCGAGGTTCTCGGCGTGGCGGCGGATGCGGGTGGCGAGGTGGTCGACGTGGAAGAGGCCCTTGAGCAGGTCCGGGTCCTCCACCTCGTTCTCCAGTTCGTCGAGCAGTTCGATCTCGCGGTGGACCAGGGACTGCAGACGCCGGGCCAGGTTGACGAAGACCTCGACCTTCTCGTCGCTGCCGCTGGTGCCGGCCCGCACCAGGGCCGCCGCCTCGGTGACGGCGGCCTCCGCGGTGCGCTGGGCGAGCGCGAGTTCGTGGGCCAGCATGTCGAGCCCGTCGCCGGAGGGCTCCGGGAGCGCGGGGTGGGTGCGGGGCGAGGGGCGCTCACCCTGCTCCAACCGCCGCAGCAGCGAGCGGACTTCGGACTGGCTCTGGGCCGCCGAGCGGCGCAGCGCGGCATAGCGGGACGCGGTGCCGCGCGCCTCGGACGAGGCGAAGAGGGCGGCGCCGATGAGCACGGCGCAGACCAGCAGCAGTGCGCCGACGAGCACGCCCCACAGCGTTGCGCCGTACGTCGTCTCCGAGGCGCCGGGGCCGGAGTCCGGACCGGCCGCCTGCAGGGCGTACACCGTCACGGCGGCGGCCACCACGGCCGTGATCCCGGCGGGCAGCACGGCCAGGCGGATCAGCCGGCTGCGTACCGCCGCGTCACCGGGGTTGCTGCGCCCGGGACTTCGCCCGTGCCGCGCCCGGGACCCGTTCGAGCCGCCGGGGACCGTGGCCGCACCGGTGGTAGCGGACGCTCCCCTTCCTGTCTGCACCGCATAGCTCGGGGGTTCAGGCATCGTGTCCTCGGTCGAATTGAGGTCTGTCTGACGTTCTTTCGTGGGGGGCGCGCCGACGCTCACCGCGCGGGGGCCACGCTAGCCCGTCGACCGCCTCCCGGCGGACACGGACGGCGCATTCGCTACCCTGCGCCAGCCCCGAAAGAGTGAAACTGTCGGGCACGTGTTTGAAACAGCGTACCGATCATAACTCCCCTGAGAGGGACTCAAGTTACGTGCCAGGGGCAACCTCCCGGGCGATGGCGGGCACAGACCGGGACAGAGACAGACGCCTCCGCGCCTATCGTTCGCGCTTGTCGCGCAGAAATTTCCGCAACCGGTTCAGCGGCCAGGTGTTGACGACGTCGTCCGGCGTCAGCCGGCCACGCTGGGCGGTGCCCACCCCGTAGCGCAGGTTGTCGAGATCGGGCACCGAATGGGCGTCCGTGTTCACGGCGAACCTGACCCCGTGGTGCCGCGCCCGCAGGATGTCCTCGTCGTACAGGTCCAGCCGGTGCGGATGCGCGTTGATCTCGAGCACCGTCCCGGTGCGGGCCGCCGCCTGGAAGAAGGCGTCCAGGTCCACGTCGATGCCCGGGCGCCGGCCGATGATCCGCGTCATCGGGTGCCCGATCACGTCGACGTGCGGGTTCTCGCAGGCGCGCACCAGGCGCCGGGTCTGCGCCTGGCGCGACAGCCCGAAGTACGAGTGGACCGAGGCCACGCACAGATCGAAACCGGCCAGGAACTCCGCGGGCCAGTCCACCGATCCGTCCTCGGCGATGTTCAGTTCGGTGCCGTGCAGCAGCCGCATCCGGGACTGCGCACGGTCCAGCGCCCGCACCTGCTCACGCTGGGCGAGCATCTTCTCCTTCGTCATGCGCTGCATGGCGAGGTCGGGGGCGTGGTCGGTCACCGCGTAGTAGCGCAGGCCGCGGCGCGCGGCGGCGCGGACCATGTCCTCCAGCGGCGCGATGCCGTCGGTGAGGTCGGTGTGGGTGTGCAGGTCGCCCCGGACGTCCCCGGCCGTGACCGGCTGCGGCAGCTCGCCGCGTTCGGCGGCGGCGATCTCGCCGCGGTCCTCCCGGAGCGTGGGCGGGATCCACGGCAGTCCGAGGCGCCGGTAGACCTCCTCCTCGGTGCGGGAGACGATCCTGCGCTCGCTGCGGGCGTGGAACAGGCCGTACTCGGAGAGCTTCAGCTTGCGGTGCACGGCCCGCTCCCGCAGCCGGATGTTGTGGGCGCGGGACCCGGTGAAGTAGATCAGCGCGGCACCCCAGGAGGCCGGCGGCACCACGCGCAGATCGATCTGCAGCCCCTCGGCGGTGCGCACGGACGTCTTGGCCGGCCCCGAGGCGATCACCTCGTGCGCGTACCGGCTCTGGGTGAACGCCGTCATGAAGGGTCCGGAGCGGCGGGCGGCCACCAGGATGTCGACGTCGCCGATGGTGTCGCGCATCCTGCGCAGCGAGCCGGCGTACACGCAGTTCTCGCAGCCCGGCACCGCCGACAGCAGCCCGACCAGGTCCTCGGCCGCCTCCATCGCCACGTCGGCCCGCACCCGGTCCCCCGAGGCCCGCATCATCTCCACGCCGTGCCGGATGTTCTCCTCGGTCTTCGGGCCGAAGCCCTTCAGGCCGCGCAGCTCCTCGCGGTCGATGGCCGCCAGCAGTTCGGGCACCGAGGAGACACCCAGCTCACGGTGCACGGTCATGGCCTTCTTCGGACCGAGCGTCGGGATGGCGACCAGCTCGCGTACGCCGGCGGGGATCTGTTCGCGCGCCTCCTCCAGGGCGGGCATCCGCCCGGTGCGCAGGTACTCGTGGACCTTGTCGGCGGTGGACGCCCCGACGTTGGGGATCGCGCGCAGGCCCTTCAGGTCCAGCTGGGCGACCTCCGCCGGGTACCCCTCGACGGCCCGCGCCGCCCGCTCGTAGGCGCGGGCCCGGAACGGGTCACCGCCCGTGATGAGCTGCAGGTCGGCGTACTCCTGCAGGAGCCCGGCGATCTCCTTGTTCGAGGGCGCCACGCACATCACCTCCCGGCGGTTCCAGCATGCACCCGTGCCGGGGGACATTCGAGGCGGGAGCGCCCGGTGAGGGGTGTCGTATGGTCGGCAGGGCCCCGCACGCCGAGCCTCGAGGAGCGCGAAGTGACAGAGCAGTCCGCCGAGCCCGTCCTGACCGGAGTGCGCAACTTCCGCGACGTCGGGGGGCTGCCGGGTGCCGGCGGGCGCCGGGTACGCCGGGGCGTGCTCTTCCGCAGCGGCCATCTGGCCCGCGCGACGCCACAGGACGCCGAGTTCCTGGGCGGTCTCGGCCTGCACACCGTCTTCGACTTCCGCAACGCGGCCGACCAGGCGCTGGACGGGCACGATGTGCCGCTTCCCGGCGTACGGAACGTGAACATCCCGCTGACCGACCCGGCCGAGGGCTCCGGCTTCTGGCGGATGGTGCGCGACGGCGACCTCGCGCAGCTGCGCGAGGCGCTCGCTCAGGGCCGCGCCGCCGACCGGATGACGGCCTCCTACCGAGTGCAGATCCGCCGCCGCACGGCGGAGCACAGCCGGGTCGTGCACGCGCTGGCCGAGGACAGCGTGCCGGCGCTGCTGCACTGCGCGGCGGGCAAG
>DASSBO010000409.1:0-3810 GCA_035698655.1 Streptomyces sp. | reverse complement strand
ACCGGTGCTGCTGCTGATCTCCGGCGGCGCCGGCGACAGAGGCATGTACGCGGGGCTGTTCGAGGACCTGACCGCGCACCACACCGTGGTGACCTACGACCCGCGGCCGTTCTCGCGCAGCCGGCTGCGCGGGCCGGTCGGCGACCAGCGCGTGGCCGAGTGGGCGGACGACGCCCGCCGGCTCCTCGACCACGTCGCGCCCGGCGAGCCCGCGTCCGTGATGGGCTGCAGCGCGGGCGCGATCGTCGCCCTCGACCTGCTGGCCCGCCACCCGGACCGGCTGACGCGGGTCGTCGCCCATGAGCCGCCGCTCGTCGAACTGCTCGACGACCCCGCACCGCACCGGACCGTGTTCGCCGAGGTGCGCGACATCCACCGCAGGGAGGGCGTCGGCCCCGCCATGGTGCGTTTCGGCGAGGGGCTGGGGGAGCAGCGTCCGGAAGAGGAGGCGCTCGAACTGCCCGCGGACGTCGTGGAGATGGCGGCACGCATGCACGCCAACCAGCCGGTCTTCCTCGAACACGTGCTGTGCCAGTTCTCCTCGGCGATCCCCGACGTCAACGCGCTGCACGCCGCCGCACACACGCTGGTGCCGGCGGTGGGCCGGCTCTCCGCCGACCAGCCGGCGATCCACGACCCCGCGGTCCGCCTCGCGGCCCTCCTCGACCGCCCGCTGACGGAGTTCCCCGGCGGCCACATGGCGGCCCTGGAACGCCCACGCAGCTTCGCCCAGCACCTGCTGAAGGCCCTGGCCTGACAGGTGGCAAGCGCCTCGCCACCATCGCGCCGGCTCCGGCGGCGAACGGGAAGGACCTCGCGGACTTCCTCGCGGCACATGTCCGGACCCTGGATGACGACTTCGGTGACGACATCGCGGCCACGGCCGCAGCAACCGGTCGCAGCGTCATGACGCTCGACGGAAAAGCCGGATTCGGCGAGCTGCCAGGCGTACGGACGACGCCCGCGCCATGAGCCGGCTCACGACGCGGGCGTCGTCCTGAGCGCGGACGGGCCGTCTCCGTACCGCCGCCGACGCCGCGTCCGCCTACCCAAGTAGGCCGGTGCGCCGTCTCGGATGCGGTAGTCCGAATGGGCGGAGCCAGGTGGGGCGGTGCTTGGTACCTTGCCTGAGTGAAGGCACATCAGGGGGAACGGGTCGCGGAAGAAGTCGGAACGGCCGTCACCATCGGGCTGCTTGCGGCGTGGGCGCTGCACGACACCGAGGAACTGGCCCTCGTTCCCGGCCGGCTGCGGAAGAACCTTCCGGCGCTCCGCGAGCGGTTTCCCGGAGTGCCGCAGGCTGTCTGGGAGCGGCTGGGGCGGCTGGACGGGCGCGAGTTCCGGCTCGCCGTCGCCCTGATGGCCGCGGTCGTCGCCGCAGCGGCCGCCGACGGACGGCGCACCGGCGGCAGGTCGGTCGTATACCAGACGGCGCTGACCGGCTTCGGGCTGCACGGTCTGCTGCACCTCGCACAGGCCGTGGCCGCCCGTGGCTACACGCCCGGCTCGGCGACGTCGCCGGTCGTCGTCATCCCGTTCACGCTGTGGGCGCGCGGCCGGCTGCGCCGAGCGGGCGTCCTGCGTCCCACGCGGGCACGGGATGTCCTTTACGGGACCGCCTTCGCGGGTGCATCCGTCGTGGCCACCCACGCCCTGGCCCACCGCCTCCTGGCGAGCCGCCGGTGAGCGTGCCCGTGACGGATGAGACGCGGGACGCGGTCATGCGGCTGCTGGACGGGATCGTGCCCTGGGACGAGGTGGAGCGGACGCATCTCGCCCGCGCGCGGGAGTGGGCCGGCAGCGGGGCACCGCTGTACCGGGTGCGGAAGCCGGACGTGCCGCCGATGCACCTCGTCTGCTACTTCGTCGTGTGCGACGAGACCCGGGACCGTTTGCTGCTGGTCGCGCACCGCAAAGCCGGCCTGTGGCTGCCGGCCGGCGGGCACGTCGAGCCCGGCGAGAACCCGTGGGACACCGTCGTGCGCGAGTGCCGGGAGGAGGTGCACATCGACGCCGTCCCGTCGGCCGTTGCAGGCCCACCGCGGCTAGCGGACGGCTCGGGGGCCCGTTACCTCGGCGCCGAGGGTGGTCACGCGGGTGCGGAGGCCGCGGTCCGCGGTGACCACCACGCAGGGGCGGTCGCGGCCTTCGGCCGCGACCAGGGCGACGATGCGGTCGTCGCCGCTGCCGTCCGCCGCGATGACACGGACGTCCTCGATCGAGGTCACGCCGCGTGCCGCGCCCTCCACCACCAGGACGACCTCCAGCGGGCCCGGGCGCCCCGGGATCCCCTCGGCCGCGACGGCCGGCAGCGTGTCGCGCAGGCGTTCCGTCGCGCCGTGGCGGTCGTGCCACCAGCCGTCCGGGACGGAGCCGACGACGTTCGCCGCGTCCACGACGAGGAGAGGGTGCATGGCCTCCAGCTTGGCATGACGAAGGGCGGCCCCCGCACGAGGACCGCCCTTCAGCCGGCCGTCAGGCCGGGACGCTGGCGACGCCCGGCTCCAGGAAGCGGCCGCCGGCCGCCCGCTCGCTGACACCCTCGCGGTCCAGGTACGGCGTGACGCCGCCCAGGTGGAAGGGCCAGCCGGCGCCGGTGATCAGGCACAGGTCGATGTCCTGCGCCTCGGCGACCACGCCCTCGTCGAGCATGAGCCGGATCTCCTGCGCGATGGCGTCCAGCGCGCGGTCACGCACCTGCTCCTCGGTCAGCACGGTCGAACCCGTCTCGAAGAGTTCGGCGACCTCCGGGTCGAGGTCCGTGGTGAAGGGCTGGTACAGGTTGCGCTTGCCCGCCTCCACGATCCGGCCGAGGTTCGCCGAGACGCCGAAGCGGTCGGGGAAGGCGTCGTGCAGCGTCTGCGAGACGTGGTGCGCGACGGCCGGGCCGACCAGTTCCAGCAGCTGGATCGGCGACATCGGCAGGCCCAGCGGGGCCAGCGCCCGGTCGGCGACCTCCACCGGTGTGCCCTCGTCGATGGAGCGCAGCACCTCGCCGAGGAACCGGGTCAGCACCCGGTTGACGACGAAGGCGGGCGCGTCCTTGACCAGGACGGCCGACTTCTTCAGCTTCTTCGCGACGCCGAAGGCGGTGGCCAGCGACGCGTCGTCGGTCTGCTCGCCGCGCACGATCTCCAGCAGCGGCAGGATCGCGACCGGGTAGAAGAAGTGGAAGCCCACGACCCGCTCGGGGTGCTCGAGCTGCGAGGCCATCTCGGACACCGAGAGCGAGGAGGTGTTGGTGGCGAGGATGGCGTGCTCCGGCACGGCCGCCTCGACCTCGGCGAACACCTTCTGCTTGACGGACATCTCCTCGAAGACGGCCTCGATGACGAAGTCGGCGTCGGCGAAGGAGGCCGCCTTGTCCAGCGAGCCGCTCACCAGGCCCTTGAGCCGGTTGGCCTTGTCCTGGTTGACGCGGCCCTTGAGCAGCAGCTTGTCGATCTCCTCGTGGACGTAGCCCACGCCCTTGTCCACGCGCTCCTGGTCGATGTCGGTGAGGACGACCGGTACCTCCAGCCGGCGCACGAACAGCAGCGCCAGCTGGCTGGCCATCAGGCCGGCGCCCACGACGCCGACCTTCGTCACCGGACGCGCCAGGGACTTGTCCGGCGCGCCGGCCGGCCGCTTGGCACGCTTCTGCACCAGGTTGAACGCGTAGATGCCGCTGCGCAGTTCGCCGCCCATGATCAGGTCGGCCAGCGCCTGGTCCTCGGCGTCGAAGCCCTGCCGCAGATCGCCGTTGCGCGCCGCCGCGATGATGTCCAGCGCGCGGTACGCCGCCGGGGCCGCGCCGTGCACCTTGCCGTC
>DASSBO010000408.1:0-6945 GCA_035698655.1 Streptomyces sp. | reverse complement strand
GACGAGCACCACGGCGGCCGACACCGTGGCCCGGGCCGGGCCGGTGCGGCCGGTCGCCTTGAGGAAGGTCTGCGGAGCGTGCAGCAGCGGCACCCGGACGTAGCCGACGATCTCGGCGGGCCGCAGCATCTCCATGCCGGTCAGCAGGTGGCTGACCGGGATCTCGCGCCGCGCCCCGCCGGGCCCGGCGACGATCAGGTCGGCCTCCAGGGCGGCCAGGACGGGCAGCGTGTCCCCCGCGGGGGCCGCGGTGACGATGTTGCCGCCGAGCGTGCCGGCGTTGCGCACCTGCGGCGGGCCGGCGGCGCGGGCGCTCGCGGCGAGCGCCGGGATGAGCGCCGCGAAGTCCGGGCGCGACATGCGGGCGTGGGTGAGTCCGCTGCCGAGCAGGGCGTGCCGGTCCTGGTACTCCCAGCCGCGGATCTCCGTGATGCGGCCCAGGCAGACGAGCGCGGCGGGGCGCAGCTTGCCGGAGTTGACCCCGGCCATCAGGTCGGGGCCCCCGGCGACGGGCACCGCGGCGGGCACCGCGGCCAGCGCGGCCACGGCCTCCTCGAGCGTGGCCGGGAGCGTGACGGGCTGCACGGCGGACGCGGCGGGCCGTGCCGCTCGTGGCGCATGCGGTGCGTGCGTGCTCACTCCAGCTGCCCCTTCCCCGGGTCGTCCCGGCTGCCCTGCCGTACGGTACGTGGTCACAGCGCGGACGTGGCAACTCTGGCACATCTCACCCGGACGGCGGCACCAGGGTCCGCGGCGGGTGAACACCTCGGGGCCGGGACGTGCGGAGGCTCCGACGTGCGCGGTGCGGGCCTCTCACAGGGTGCCGTGTGCGCCGGGCGCACGCCGGGGATCCGGGCCGGGCTCACACGATCGGGGGGTGAGCGGTCGAGCGGGCGTGCGACCTGCCGGCCGGGCCCGCCCCCGCTCCCGGGCCGCTACTTCGAGCCGCCGCCCTTGCCGCCGTCGCCCTTGCCGTCCTTGCCGCCGTTCGCGCCCATCGTCTCGTAGATCTCCTTGCACATGGGGCAGACCGGGTACTTCTTCGGGTCGCGGCCGGGCACCCAGACCTTCCCGCAGAGCGCGACGACCGGAGTGCCCTCCATCGCGCTCGCCATGATCTTGTCCTTCTGGACATAATGGGCGAAGCGCTCGTGGTCGCCGTCGCCGTGCGAAGTCTGCGGGGTCGGCTCGACGAGCGTGCCGGTGCCCGTCCCGCGCTCGGGCTCGAGAGTGCTCATGGAATCCAAGACTAATTCAGCGACGGATCGTCCGGATACGTGGCCACCATCGCCAGTTCGCTGCGCTGTCGGCGCAGCACGGAGCGCCACAGGCCCTCCGGAGCGGGTGAGGAGACGTCGCCGGGTTCGGAGTCGACCACGTACCAGGCCCCGTCCTTCAACTCCTTCCGGAGCTGGCCCGAGCCCCACCCGGCGTAGCCGGCGAAGATGCGCAGGGAGCCGATCTCCGCGGCCAGCAGCTCCGGCGGCGTCTCGAGGTCGACGAGCCCGATCGAGCCGTGCACGCGGCGCCAGCCCAGCGGTCCGGAACCGGCCTGCGCGCTGCCGGACGGCACGACGGCGACGCCGAGGGCGGCGTCCAGGCTGACCGGCCCGCCCTGGAAGACGACGCCGGGCTCGACGGCGTAGGACGCCCAGTGCTCCAGGATGTCGCCGACGCCGACGGGCGTGGGCTTGTTGAGGACGACGCCGAGGGAGCCGTCCTCGTCGTCGTCGAGGATCAGCACGACCGCACGGTCGAAGTTCGGGTCGGCCAGCACCGGTGTGGCGACGAGCAGCCGCCCGGTGAGCGAGGACACCTCGGTCATGCGTCGATGATCCCGCACCCGGGCGGCCGGTGAGAGGTCGAGTGGCGAATCGGCACCGGGAGAGGTCGTCGCGGTGACCGTGCGGGGCCCGTCGCCGACGCACCGTGAGAAACGGCGGTGCCCTTGCGGCGCCTGGGCAGGCGCCGCCCCACCGGCCGTACGGAACCGACTGCTCCGGCTATTAGTCTGTTGTGCTGTCCCCCAGTCCGTCTCCAGGAGACACGGAGATCCATGACCGGCACCGAAGACGTAATGCTTGTCCACGGCGGCACCCCGCTCGAGGGGGAGATCCGGGTCCGTGGCGCGAAGAACCTCGTGCCCAAGGCCATGGTCGCCGCGCTGCTGGGCAGCGAACCGAGCAGGCTGCGCAACGTGCCGGACATCCGGGACGTGCGGGTCGTGCGCGGTCTGCTGCAGCTCCACGGGGTCACCGTGCTGACCGGCGAGGAACCGGGCGAACTGGTGATGGACCCCTCGCACGTGGAGAGCGCCAACGTCGCGGACATCGACGCGCACGCCGGCTCGTCGCGCATCCCGATCCTGTTCTGCGGACCGCTGCTGCACCGGCTGGGGCACGCCTTCATACCGGGCCTGGGCGGCTGCGACATCGGCGGCCGGCCCGTCGACTTCCACTTCGACGTGCTGCGCAAGTTCGGCGCGACGATCGACAAACGGGCGGACGGCCAGTACCTGGAGGCGCCGTCCCGGCTGCGCGGCTGCAAGATCTCACTGCCGTACCCGTCGGTCGGCTCGACCGAGCAGGTGCTGCTGACGGCGGTACTCGCCGAGGGCGTCACCGAGTTGTCGAACGCCGCGGTGGAGCCGGAGATCGAGGACCTCATCTGCGTGCTGCAGAAGATGGGCGCGATCATCTCGGTGGACACCGACCGCACCATCCGCATCACGGGCGTCGACCGGCTCGGCGGCTACACGCACCGGGCGCTGCCCGACCGGCTGGAGGCCGCCTCGTGGGCGAGCGCGGCGCTGGCCACCGGCGGCAGCGTGTTCGTACGCGGCGCGGGCCAGCGGGAGATGATGACGTTCCTCAACACCTTCCGGAAGGTGGGCGGCGCGTTCGACATCGGCGACGAGGGCATCCGCTTCTGGCACCCGGGCGGCCCGCTGAACGCCATCGCACTGGAGACGGACGTCCACCCGGGCTTCCAGACCGACTGGCAGCAGCCGCTGGTCGTCGCGCTGACGCAGGCCTCCGGCCTGTCGATCGTGCACGAGACGGTGTACGAGTCGCGGCTGGGCTTCACCGAGGCGCTGAACCAGATGGGCGCGCACATCCAGCTCTACCGCGAGTGCCTGGGCGGTACGCCGTGCCGCTTCGGGCAGCGCAACTTCCTGCACTCGGCGGTCGTCTCGGGCCCGACCCGGCTGCAGGGCTCCGACCTGGTCATCCCGGACCTGCGCGGCGGCTTCTCCTACCTGATCGCCGCGTTGGCGGCCGAAGGCACCTCGCGGGTGCACGGCATCGACCTGATCAACCGCGGCTACGAGAACTTCGTGTGGAAGCTGGAGGAGCTGGGCGCGAAGATCGAGCGCCCCTGACCCGGCCGGGGGCGCCGCGTCAGGAGAAGGTCTCCACGTACTCCTCGGACGGCCCCAGCTCGGGCCGGTCGCGCACCTCGACCCGCTCGCCGCGGCGCTGGAGTTCCAGCACGGTGACGGTGTTCGCGCCGGGCACGGTGAGCGGCGCGGGCAGGTACAGGGTGGCCTGCGGGCCGATGTCCCAGTAGCGGCCGAGCAGCACGCCGCCGACCCAGACGAAGCCCTTGCCGAAGCCCGGGAAGGCCAGGAAGGCGTCGGAGTCGCCGTCCGCCTCGAACCGGGCGGTGGCGAACCCGGCCGTGCCCGCCGTGCTCTGCGCACCGGCTGCCGCGGCGGCGCGGCGCAGGTCCTGCTCGGTCCACTCGTCGAGCGGCAGCCGGTGCATGGACCAGCCGTGCACCAGCCGGCGTCCGACGCGGACGCCGCCGAGGATGCCCTTGCCCTGACCGAGCAGCGGCCCGTAGTTGATCCGGCCCTGGTTCTCGACCAGCAGCTCCAGCCGCACCCTGCGGCCCGCTCCGTGCACCGGGAGCGTGCCGGTCGCGCGCTCGAGCACGCCCGCCGGTTCGCCGTCGACGAAGACCTGCGCCCGGTCGTGCAGGCCGTGCACGGTCAGCTCCTGTGCGCCGTGCGGCAGCAGCGGATGGGCGCGGTAGAGCACGAGTCCGGCGGACTGGCCGAGTTCCTCGAAGCTGAGCGGGTCGGCCGAGGTCACCACGTCCGGCACGGCCCGCAGCGCGGCGAGCAGCCCGGCACCGGCCTCGGCGCGGCACTCCTGCGGCGGCAGCAGCCGCGGCGCGGGCGGCAGCGGGCGCTCGGGGGCACCCGTCCGGGCACGCAGCACGTCCCGGAAGGCGAGGAACTTCGGGGTGAGCGCGCCGTGTTCGGCGATCGGGGCGTCCGAGTCGTAGCTGGTCACGGTCGGCTGGATGCCATCTCCGTCGTGGTTGGCACCCGCCCACAGACCGAAGTTGGTGCCGCCGTGCGCCATGTAGACGCTGACCGAGCCGTCGGCGTCGAGGATGTCGGCGAGCGTTCCGGCCGCGCTCTCGACGGAGCGGGTGTGGTGCTTCTCCCCCCAGTGGTCGAACCAGCCGTTCCAGAACTCGGCGCACACGAACGGCTCGCCGGTGCGGCGTTCGCTCAGCAGTCCGGCCGCCTCGGCGGCGCGGGAGCCGAAGGTCGCGGCGGCCAGCTCGCCGGGGAGGGTGCCGCCGTCGAGCATCAGCTCGGTGGGTCCGTCGGCGGTGTAGAGCAGTTCGGTGATGCCGCGCGCGACGAGGGCGTCGCGCACCCAGTGCAGATAGGTGTGGTCGTCGCCGTAGCTGCCGTACTCGTTCTCGATCTGGACGGCGACGACCGGGCCGCCCCGGCCGGCCTGCAGTGCGGCCAGCCGCGGGATCAGCTCGTCGAACCAGGTCGCCAGTTCGGCGAGGAACGGCCGGTGGGAGGAGCGCAGCCGCATGCCGGGGGTGCCGGTGAGCCAGGCCGGCAGCCCGCCGTTGTCCCACTCGGCGCAGATGTAGGGGCCCGGGCGCACGACGACGTCGAGGCCGGTGCGCTGGGCGAGCCGGACGAACCGTTCGACGTCCCGGGGGCCGTCGAACCGGGCCTGTCCGCGGCGGGCTTCGTGGAAGTTCCAGGGGACGTAGGTGTCCACGGTGTTGAGGCCCATGGCGGCCACCCGCTCCAGCCGGTCGGCCCACTGTGCGGGGTGGACGCGGAAGTAGTGCAGCGAGCCGGCCAGTACGCGGTGCGGCTTCCCGTACCGCAGGAGTGCGCCGTGCGGGTAGGTCAGTGCAGGTGGTGGGGGGTTGTGCGGCGCCTGCTGTGAGGTCACTTGACGGCTCCGGCGGTCAGGCCCGCGCGCCAGAAGCGCTGGAGGGCGAGGAAGGCGATGAGCAGCGGGACGACGGACACCAGCGAACCGATGACGACCAGCGGCGGCGGCACCGCGACGTGGCTGGCGTTCCAGCCGACGAGGCCGACGGTGACCGGCTGGAGACGGTTGTCGCTGAGCACCATGGCGGGCAGCAGGTAGTTGTTCCAGATGTCGACGAACTGGAAGAGGAAGATCGTCACCAGGGCGGGCAGCATCATCCGCATGCTCAGGGACCGGAAGATGCGGAACTCGCCCGCGCCGTCGATCCGTCCGGCCTCGATCACCTCGTCCGGCACGGACTGGGCGGCGAAGACCCGGGAGAGGTAGACGCCGAAGGGGCTGACGATGCTGGGCAGCAGCACGGCGAGCGGGTTGTCGATGAGGTGGATGCCGGAGAACATCAGGTAGATCGGCAGCGTGAAGAGGATCTTCGGGACGAGCACGGCTGCCAGCACCAGCCCGAAGAGCGCGCCGCGGCCGCGGAAGGAGTACTTGGCGAGGGCGTACCCGGCCATCGAGGACAGCAGCGTGCCCACGAGGGCGCCCACCCCGCAGTACAGGATGCTGTTGAGCATCCACCGCCAGAAGATGCCGTCGCCCTGCGCGGTGAGCCGGGCGAGGTTGTCGAGGACGCCGAATCCGTCGAACCACAGGCCGCCGCCGCTGAACTGCTCCCCGAAGGGCTTGGTCGCCGAGACCAGCAGCCACCACAGGGGGAAGAGGAAGTAGACGGTCGAGACGGCGAGCAGCAGCACGACGACAGCGCGGCTCGCCGGGGCGGTGTCCCGGCGCGGCCGCAGCACGGCCGTGGTCCGGATCGCGCTCATGACTGCTCCCCCTTGCCGGTCAGCTTCAGGAACACGAACGAGACCACTCCCACGAACAGGGCGAGGATGACGGACTGCGCGGCCCCGTACGGGTAGTTGCCGGCGGCGACGGCCGACTGGGCCGACATGATCGGCGTGAAGGCGGAGGAGATCGCGCCGTGCGAGACGGGCTGCAGCACGGTCGGTTCGTTGAACAGCTGGGCCGAGCCGATGATGGAGAACACGGCGGTCAGCACCAGGGCGCCGCGTACCGCGGGGATCTTGATGCTCCAGGCGATCCGGAGCGCGGAGGCGCCGTCCATTCTGGCGGCCTCCAGCACCTCGGCCGGGATGGACTGCAGCGAGGCGTAGATGATGATCATGTTGTAGCCGGTCCAGCTCCAGGTGACGATGTTCGCCACCGACCACAGGGCGGCGCCGTGGTCGAAGAAGGCGATGTGCATCCCGAGCGGTTCCAGCAGGTGGTTGACCGGGCTGGACTGGCCGGAGTACATGAACGACCAGACCAGGGCGGCGCTCACGCCGGGGACCGCGTAGGGCATGAAGCCGGCCAGCCGGAAGAAGCCGCCGCCCCGGGTGGACTTCGCGTCGACGAGCAGCGCCAGGCCGAGGGCCAGGGCGAGCATGGCCGGCACCTGCACGATGCCGAAGAGAGCGACCCGGCCGAGCGCGCTGAGGAAGGTGTGGTCGGTGAAGGCCTGGACGTAGTTGGCGAGCGGGTCGAAGACCTTCGTCGGCGCCGTGAGGCCCAGGCCGGAGCGGTGGATGACGAACAGGCTGCTCACGGCCGCGTAGACGATGGGCGCGACGTACATGGCAAGGAAGAGGACGAAGAACGGCCCGCAGAACAGCAG
>DASSBO010000407.1:0-6339 GCA_035698655.1 Streptomyces sp. | reverse complement strand
CCGTCGAGGAGGTCGAGGAGGTCTACTACGAGGGCTGGAAGCTCGGCCTGAAGGCGCTCGCGATCTACCGCGACAACTGCAAGGTCGGCCAGCCGCTCTCGGCGAAGAAGAAGGACGCCGAGAAGGCGGACGCGGCCGCCGAGCAGTCCGAAGCGGCCGCCCTGGCGCTCGCGCAGCCCGAGAAGGTCGTCGAGTACCGACCGGTCCGCAAGCGGCTCCCCAAGGGCCGCCCCGGCATCACCACCTCCTTCACGGTCGGCGGCGCCGAGGGCTACATGACGGCGAACTCCTACCCGGACGACGGTCTGGGCGAGGTGTTCCTGAAGATGTCGAAGCAGGGCTCGACCCTCGCGGGCATGATGGACGCCTTCTCGATCGCCGTCTCGGTCGGTCTGCAGTACGGCGTGCCGCTGGAGACCTACGTCTCGAAGTTCACCAACATGCGCTTCGAGCCGGCCGGCATGACGGACGACCAGGACGTGCGGATGGCGCAGTCGATCGTCGACTACATCTTCCGTCGCCTCGCCCTGGACTTCCTGCCGTTCGAGACCCGGTCGGCGCTGGGCATCCACTCCGCGGAGGAGCGGCAGCGCCACCTGGAGACCGGCTCCTACGAGTCGTCCGAGGACGAACTCGACGTCGAGGGGCTCGCCCAGTCCGCCCCGCTGCGCACGGACTCACCGCAGTCCGCCGCCGAGCCGCAGGCACCGGCTGCCGCGCCGCAGCAGGCGCACAACTCCACCGAACTGGCGGAGATGCAGCTGGGCCTGAGCGCGGACGCGCCGCTGTGCTTCTCGTGCGGCACGAAGATGCGCCGCGCGGGCAGCTGCTACCTGTGTGAGGGCTGCGGCTCCACCAGCGGCTGCAGCTGACGCGTCGACGGCGGGGGACCGGTGCACCACCGGTCCCCCGCCGTACGATGGCGCGGTGCTGGTCAAGTGGATGCGCTGCACCGTCGTGGACCGCGGGGGGTTCGAGCGGGGGCAGCGAAGGTGGGCGGGGCTGCCGGGTGAGCCGGGTTTCCGCGGGCAGGGCGGGGGCTGGAGCCGCGCACGGCCCGGCGTGGCGCACCTGTTCGGCTTCTGGGAGAGCCGGGCGTTCTACGACTCGTTCATGGCCCGCTCCCACGACCGGATGCACGCCTCCCAGCTCGGCACGTACACCGGGATGCGCGTCCGGCTCTTCGAGTACCGGTTCGACGTGAAGGTGGGGTTCCGGCCGGTCTTCTCCGACGCCGACCTGCTGCGGGTGGCGCACTGCCGGGTGCGGCCCGACCGGATCGAGAACTTCACCCTCATGCAGGAGAAGGTGTGGAATCCCGCCATGGCCGGTTCCCCGGGGATGCTGCGCGGCGTCTTCGCCCAGGCGGACCCGGAGGACGAGTTCCTGGTCCTGTCGATGTGGAACCAGGCCGCCGAGCACGGCAAGTACCGCACGGAGCGGATCGAGCGGCTCGCGCTGCGTGCGCACACCGAGGCCGACATCGCGGCGATAGCCGGCGACGTCATCGAGCTGGAGCCGTCCTGGACGGTGTGAGTCCGGCAACTCATCACACCGTTCTTATCCCGCCGTCGGTAGGCTCCACTCACCATGACCGTTGATCCCTCTGACCTCGCACGGGACGACCGGGCCCACCGGGCGCTGGCGGGTCTGCGCGGACTCGCGGTGGGCGACGCCCTCGGTTCGCAGTTTTTCGTCCCCGCCAACCTTCCGGCCCTGCGCAGCCGCGAACTGCCTGCCGGCCCGTGGCAGTGGACCGACGACACCGAGATGGCCTGCTCCGTGGTCGCCGTGCTGCACGAGCACGGCCGCATCGAGCAGGACGCGCTGGCCGCCGCCTTCGCCGAGCACCACGACGTCGACCGCGGTTACGGGCCGGCGGTGAACCGGATGCTCCGGCTCATCCGGCAGAAGGGCGCCGACTGGCGGGAGCTGTCCGCCGGACTCTTCGACGGCCACGGCTCCTGGGGCAACGGCGCGGCGATGCGCGTACCCCCACTGGGCGCCTGGTTCGCCGGCGACCCGCAGCGCGCGGCACAGGAGGCCGAACTCTCCGCCCGGGTCACCCACCAGCACCCCGAGGCCGTCGCCGGTGCGATCGCGGTGGCGGTCGCCGCCGCGCTGCTCGCCGCGCCCGCGGACCCGGCCGCACCCGGCCCGGCCGACGGCGCGGACCTGCTGGCCGGGGTGCGGGAACTGGTGCCGCGCAGCGCGGTGCAGGCCGGGCTGCGCCGTGCCGAGGACATGCTCGACTTCGGCGACGTCGGCACCGTCGCCGCGGTCCTCGGCTGCGGCCGCCGCACCAGCGCCCACGACACCGTCCCCGTCGCGCTGTGGGCCGTCGCACGGCACGGCGGCGACTTCGCGGAGGCACTGTGGGCCACCGCCCGGGCCGGCGGAGACGTGGACACCACCTGTGCGATCGTCGGCGGGATCACCGCCGCGGCGCCGCAGTGCGGTGCGCCGCCGCAGGCCTGGCTGGAGCGCACCGAGGCGCTGCCGGACTGGCTGCCCGCCGCGGCCTGAGCAGGTCGTTCTCCGTCACGGGCGCGTCACCGGCGCGTCACAGGTTCCTCCTCGGTGCGGGGACGCGGCCTTGGTGCGCATAACGTGTCGGCCCTGGCCGTCGCCTTGATCGTCGCGACGGCGGGAGGGGAGTCATGAACGACACACCGGACCGGGGCGAGGACGCGTACAGACCGCCGTCGACGGTGCAGCAGCTGCCGTACGCCGCGCCCACGCCCCCCGTTCCGTACCCGCCGCCGCCCCCGGAGTGGGTGATCGCTTCCCGGCCGCGTGAACCGGCCGCCATGCTGCCCGCCACGGGCTGGGCGGCACTGGCGGCAGGTGTGCTGGCGGCCGTCCTGTTCGGCGAGGGGCTCGGCGTCAACCTGCTGATCGTCTGCCTGCCGGTCGCGTTCGCCGCATGGACGGCGGCCCGTGACGCGGGCCGCGTGCCCCGCCCGTGGACGCTCGCGTGGTCGGCGGGCTGCCTCGCGCTGCTGGCGGTGCCGGTGCTGCGCGACGCCGGCTGGCCCAGCACGCTCGCGGTGATCACCGCGCTGGGGGTCGGGTCCCTCGCGCTGAACGGCGGTGTGACCTGGCGTTCCGCGGTGCTGGGGGTCGCCGGGCTGGTGAGCGCCGTCGTTCCGGGAACACGCTGGGCGTTGCGCACCGTGCGGGAGCGGGCCGCAGGCTCCCAGAAGCGCTGGGGGCCGGTGCTGCGCGCCGTGGCCGTCGCCGTCGTCCTGCTGGCGGTCTTCGGCGCCCTGTTCGCCGGCGCGGACGCCGCCTTCGCGGACCTCCTGACGGCCCTGATGCCCGACACCTCGGTCGGGGAGAGCCCGCTGCACGTGCTGTTCTTCCTCCTGGCCCTGCTCGGAGCGCTCGCAGCGGCACGGCTGGCCGCCGCTCCCCGGCGCTGGGACCGGATACGCGTCAAGCCCGGCCGGTCCTTCGGCCGGCTGGAGTGGGCGTTGCCGCTGGTCGTGCTCGACCTGCTCTTCGCCGCGTTCAACGCCGTCCAGCTGACCGTCCTCTTCGGCGGCTACGACAAGATCCTCGCCGAGACCGACCTCTCCTACGCCGAGTACGCGCGCCAGGGCTTCTGGCAGTTGCTGTGGGCCACCCTGCTGACGTTGGCCGTCATCGCGTTCGCGCTGCGCTGGGCGCCGCGCGGCCGGCAGGGCGACCGCACCCTGGTCCGCCTCGTTCTCGGCGCCCTGTGCGTGCTCACGCTCGTCGTGGTGCTCTCCGCACTGCGCCGCATGGAGTTGTACGTGGACGCCTACGGGCTCACCCGGCTGCGGGCGTCCGTCACCGGCATGGAGATCTGGCTCGGGCTGGTCTTCGTGCTGCTGATGGTGGCCGGCGTGGTCGGCGGCGGCCGGTGGCTGCCGCGTGCGGTCGCGGCGAGCGCGGCCCTGGGCGTGCTCGTCTTCGGCCTGCTCTCGCCGGACGGCCTCGTCGCCTCGCAGAACGTGGCCCGCTACGAGCGGACCGGGAAGATCGACCTGACCTACCTCGACGGGCTGTCCGCCGATGCGGTGCCCGCCCTGGACCGGCTGCCCGAACCGATGCGCTCCTGCGTGCTGCGCAACATCGCCCGGGATCTCGAAGACGACGCGGGAGAGCCGTGGTTCGCGACGAGTTACGGCGAGAGCAGGGCACGGGACATCCTCGCCGGCCGGCCCGTCGACGACGGCGAGGCTGCCTGCCGGCGCGTGCGCGGCGGCGGCACCGGCCGCCTGCTGGTGCCCTGACCCGCTGATCCGCGGGGAGCGCACCGGACTAGAGTGGAGACACCATGCCCTGTGATCCACCCACGCACCGCGTCGAACGTTCGCTCCGGGCCACCACCGGAGCACGGGTGGTGGCCGGTGTCGACGAGGTCGGCCGCGGCGCGTGGGCGGGGCCGGTGACCGTGTGCGCCGCCGTGACGGGGCTCCGCCGGGCCCCGGAGGGGCTGACGGACTCCAAGCTGCTCACGCCGAAACGCCGTGCCGAGATGGCGGCACTGCTCGAGGGCTGGGTCACCGCCCACGCCCTCGGGCACGCCTCACCGCAGGAGATCGACCGGCACGGCATGACGGCGGCGCTCCGGATGGCGGCGTGCCGCGCACTGGCGGCACTGCCGGTACGGCCGGACGCCGTCATCCTCGACGGCAAGCACGACTACCTGGGCGCCCCGTGGACGGTCCGCACCGTCATCAAGGGCGACCAGTCGTGCATCGCCGTCGCGGCGGCCTCCGTGCTGGCGAAGGTGCGGCGCGACGCGCTCATGGCCGAACTGGGCCGCGATCACGTCGACTTCGCCTTCGAGGACAACGCGGGCTACCCGTCGCCGGCACACCGCCAGGCGCTGGAGTCGAGCGGCCCGACACCGCATCACCGGGTGTCCTGGGCGTACATGGACGGGCTCGCCGCCTGGCAGCACCTCAAGCGTCCGCGGCAGGCGCCTGCGGACGAGATGGAGCAGATCGAGCTGTTCTGAACCCGCCCACGCGCCCTGCACGCACGTTTGATAGACAACTCTCCATGCCTCTCACCCCCGAGGAGCCCACGATTCACAAGAGTGTCCCGGGACCCCGCACCACTGCGGGCACGACCCGGACTCCGCAGGCCTCCCGCAGCACAGCCCCCCGCCCCGGACCCCGCAACGCCCCGCGCCCCGCGCCGCCGCGCGGGGGCGGCGGCCGGCCCGGACCCGGCCGGCCGGGGCCCGGCCGTACCGCGGCGCCCGGCGGTCGCGGGAAGCCCGCCGCCGCGCCCGGCGCGGCCATCGAACTGGTGGCGGCCACGGAGGCCACCGCGGTGGAGGCGGCCGACGAGGTCGTGGACCGCGTGCTGGACGAGGGCCGGGCACCCGGTGACGTCCTGCTGCTCACGACGGGCGAGAGCCACCCGTGGGCGCAGCACGAGCTGTCGTTCGGCGCCGACGCCTACTGGAGCCAGCTGGCCGACGGCGACGACGTCTTCTGCGCGGACGCCGCGGCGGCCGCCGAGCTGACCCGGCGTGCCGTGGTGGTGCTGGCGGTCAACGGCGGCACCGACGCGCAGGCCGCGGAGGCGCTGCCGGCCGCGCTGGCCAAGGCGACGGCGCAGCTCGTCGTGTGCGGTGATCCGCAGCGGATCGGCGCACTGCTCTGATCTGCCGGCAGCCGGCACCGGCTCAGGGCGTCCCGGCGCGGGGCCGGCGGCCGCCGCGTCCCTCGCCGAGCACCTGCCAACCGGAGGCGGTCAGGGCGATGTAGGCGCCGCAGCGCAGCCCGTGCAGGGTGCAGGCGTCCCGCAGTCCCCACATCCAGGCGCCGTCCAGGTCCGTCCAGCGCGGCTCCCCGTCGCGGCAGACCATCAGCACGGCCGTGCGCACCGGAGTGCGGCGGCGCAGGTCGTGCGGGATCACCCGGCGCAGCCGGTCCAGCAGCGCGTTGCGGAACTCCCAGCCGTCCGGCCGCGGCGGGTGGTGGCTGAACGAGGCGCTGGCGACGAGCCGTTCGTCCGGGCCGAGGACGGCGACGACCGTCGTGTACGGCTGCGGGCCGTGCCGCTCGCACAGGTCCGTGACCATCGCGCGGGGGCTGCTCAGCAGCGGGATGCCGGTGGCGGCCCACTCGGCGAGTTCCAGGGTGCGGCCGGCGTGGGAGACCGGGTCTGCGGGCGGGGGAGCGAAGCCGAACGTCACGTTCCTCCCCTCGCCGTTGCCTGCTTCGATTCTCTCCGCCGCGGGCCGTCACGGCAATGACGCCCCAGGTCACGGATGGGCTCTCGCCCTCGCCCCGCCCTCAGCCCTGCACCGCGAGCACCAGCGGGAAGACCTGTGCCGCACCGGCCCGGCGC
>DASSBO010000406.1:0-5195 GCA_035698655.1 Streptomyces sp. | reverse complement strand
CCCCCCCCCCCCCCCGCGGCCCTGGCCAGTACCGCTTTGTCGCTCTTGTTCGCCGTCGCTGCCCCGGCCTGCGCGATGCCGTCGGGTGCACCATGGCTCGCCGCGCTGTCCCTGGTCGCGGGAGCGCTCGGCGCGCTCACCGGGTACCGGGCGGCACTCACCACCGCCCTGGCGCACGGGCAGCAGATCCGCGTCGCGTTCGACCTCTACCGGGGGCTGCTGCTGGACACCGCCCGACACGGTGGCAGACCTCCGCAGTCGGACGCCGTCGCGGGGCCCCAGGGCCAGCCCCCGCCGGAGCGGGTGCCGCCGAGCGCTCACGAGGTTCTCAGCAGCGCGGCCGAACGCGAGGCCTGGGAGAGCTTGTGCGGCTTTTGGTACCGGAACATCCCACCCGAGGCCCGGACCACCACACAGTCGATGACCTCACCGCATCGGTGAACCAGGATCTAACAGCAGGCCCAGGCGTCGACCTCGACGTGGTATTCGGGGGCGGCCAGCGCCGAGACGTACAGCACCGTCATGCAGGGGCGGTGGCCCTGCGACCACTTGGTGAGCACCTCGCGGCGCCGGTCGGTGTCGAACTCCCCGGCCAGGTACAGCGTCACCTTCACCAGGTCGGCCACGCCCATGCCGGCAGCCTCGAGCTGCGCATCCAGGTTCTCCAGCGCGACGGCCAGCTGATCGACGGGGTCCTGCGGCACCTCACCCGAGGGCCGCTGCCCGATCTGCCCGGAGAGCACGAGCCAGCGGGGCTCCCCCGTCACCTCGATCTGGTGCGTGTACCCGGCGATCGGGGCGTGCACGGTCTCCGGGTTGCGCGGCGTCTTCGTCACGTCCGGCTCGGTGCCCATCCAGCTCCTTCAGGATCTCGGCGTTCGGCTCCGCGGGTGCGTCCGGCGACGACGCGGCGGCCCGCGGGTGATCGTATGTCACCACGCAGCCGAAGGTGGTCTGGTTCGCGCTCGGCACCGGCAGGTAGGGTGACCGCGAAACGGGGAGTACTCCCCGGATGTCTTGACCGGATGTCTTGACCGGACGTCGACACAGAAGCAGGGGGCACCGTCATGAACATGGATGCGCGTCATGGTGAGGGAAGCGAGCGCACGCTGACGTTCGTCGTCAGTACCGGACGCAGCGGGTCGACCGCGCTGTCCAAGGTGATCTCCATGCACCCGGACCTGCTCAGCCTCAACGAGCTGTACTCGAGCGTCCCCGACGCCGAGTTGCTGACCGACGCTCCGCTCTCCGGGGCCGAGTTCTGGGAGCACCTCGGCAGCCCGAACGCCAACACCGACCGGCTGCTGCGCAGCGGCGTTCCGATACCGGAGATCATCTACGACGACGGTGCACCGGAGCGGCGCCGGTACTCCGCCGCGACGACGGGCATCCCCGCGCTGTGTCTGATGGTGCTACCGCACCTGACGGACGACCCGGACGCCATGTTGGACGAGTTGGAGCCCGAGGTCCGCTCCTGGCCGACCCGGCCGGCGCCTCGTCAGTGGTGGGCGCTGTTCGACGCGCTGGCCGACCGGTTCGGCAAGCCCCGCGCGGTCGTGGAGCGTTCCGGGTTCTCCCTGAACCGGGTCACCCGGCTGCGGGAATGCTTCCCCGAGGCGCGGTTCGTGCACCTCTTCCGGGACGGCGCCGACTGCGCGCTGTCCATGAGCCGGCACGGCGCCTTCCGCCTTCTCCCGGTGCTGCAGGAGGCGGCCGCCCGCTGCGGCCTGGAGTCGGCGCTGGAGCTGACGCCGGAGCACGCTGCGCAACTCCCCGAGGACCTGGCGGCGCTGCTGCAGGGCGAGTTCGACCCGTCGCTGATCCTGGACCGCGACATCCCGCTCGCCGCATTCGGCGCACTGTGGTCGGGCATGGTCGTCGACGGGATGGAGCGGCTGGCGGCGGTTCCGGCGGACCGGTTGATGTCGCTGTCGTACGAGGCGCTGCTGCGCGACCCGGCGGCCGAACTCGGGCGGCTGGCCGAGTTCGTCGGCGTCGAGCCGCGTCCGGAGTGGCTGACGGAGGGCGGCGGCCTGCTGCACAGCGCGAGCGCCGGCTCCGCGCGCAAGCTGCCGCCGGAGGACCTGGCGGCCCTGCGCGAGGCCTGCGCCCCGGGCACGAACGCCCTGCGGGACGTGAAGGTCTGACCCGGGACCGCGTGCCGCGTCAGGGGCCGGCTTCCGAAGCCAGCAGGGCGGGGAGGGCGCGCATGTCGTCGAAGACGGTCGTGTTCGGGCCCTCCAGGCGCTCGGGGCGGGTGAGGCCGCCGGCGTAGCCGAAGGAGCGCATGCCGGCGGCCCGGGCGGCCGCCACGCCGTACGGGCTGTCCTCCACGACCGCGCAGCGCTCCGGTTCGACGCCGAGCGACCGCGCGGCGTGCAGGAAAAGGTCCGGCTCCGGCTTGCCCCGCGCCACGTCCGTCGCGCTGAAGATGCGGCCGTCGGTGAAGCGCGCAAGCAGGCCGGTCGTCTTCAGGCTGCGCCGGATCGTCTCGTGGTCGCCATTGGACGCCACGCAGAACGGGAGCGCGAGCCCGGTGAGCGCATCCTCGATGCCGTCGACGGCGGTCAGCTCCGCGAGCAGCGCCTCCTCGTACCGGTGCGCGTAGTGCCGCTGCCAGTTGTCCTCGAGCCGTCGCCCGAGGTGTTCCTCCACGATCGCGGTGCACACCTCCGTGGAGGAGCCCACGAACAGCTCGACGACCTCGTCCAGGCTGAAGGAGCACCCCAGTTCGGCGAGCACCTCCGCGTCCACCCGGACGCAGATCCGCTCACTGTCGACGAGCACGCCGTCACAGTCGAAGATCACCAGTTCGATGGGCGTCCGAGTCACGGCCTCAGCCTACGGATTGCTCACCAGTCGCCGGTCAGGCGGGCCGCGACGTGCTCGGCGCCGGCGCCGAGCAGGACGGTGTAGTGGTTCACGTCCGGGATGAGTTCCGTCCGCAGCGCCGGTGCCTCGTCCGCCCAGTGGGCGACGACACCCGCCGGCTGCAAACCCGGCTCTGCGTCCATCAGGTTGCGGGGGGCGTACAGCAGCAAGGTGGGGACGTCGAGGCGGTGCAGGTCGCGGGCCAGGGTGTCCGTCGCGGTGAGCAGGTCGCGGCCGTCGGTGCGGACCGCCTCCTCGCGGGCGCGTGCCCGCACCGCGCCGGCCGGGCCGGTCGCGTCCGCCCGCACATAGGCCTCCAGGTCCGCGTTCCAGTACGTCCCGAAGGACGGGTGGGCGCGGAAGAAGTCGACGTACGCGTCGATGTCCGGGAAGGTCATGGCGAGCCGGGCGATGGCCGGGCCGAGGGTCGCCTCGAGCACCGCGTCCGGGTCGAAGTCCGCCGGTACCGGCAGCGGCAGGCCGCCGTCGACCAGCAGCACCCGGTCGAAGAGGTCCGGCCTGCCGGCGGCGGCCATCAGGGCGACGTAGGCGCCCATGGAGTGTCCGGTCAGCGTCACCTCACCGCCCGCGCCGAGATGTTCGGCCGCGCGCTGCACGTCCTCGGCGTGCCGGGCGAGTCCGTACGGTCCACCCAGGTCCGCACTGGCGCCGCGGCCCCGCAGGTCGAGGGCGACGAGTGACCAGTCCTCCGGCAGGTGCCGGGCCACGGCGGCGAAGGACATGCCCTGCCCGGTGATGCCGTGCGCGGCGAGCGCGGTGCGCGGCCCGCCGCCGAACCGCACCGCGTGCAGGCTGCCGCCGGCGGCCGGTATCTCCAGGGGCGCGGGGCTCTCGGGCGGCATGTGCGGTCTCCCATCCGTCGGGGCGTGGCGCGTCGGGGCATGTCGTGTCGGCGGCCAAGAATGGCATGCCCCGTTCGGAGCCGTTTCCCCGCTGAGGCGGCGGGTACGCCGCGCGGCATGAGCTCAGCGCCATCAGCGCCAGGTGACGATCCCCGCAGCGGTACCGCCAGGGTGTTCGTCCGGCCGTACGCCAACCCGCTGCCGCTGGGCTTCTTCTCCTTCGGCATCGGCATGGTGGTGCTGGCCGGCATCGGCCTGGGGCTGATCGAGCCCGGCCCACAGGTGCGGGCGGCGGGCATCCTGCTGGCGGGGTTCGTCTTCCCGCTGGAGTTCCTCGCCGCCGTGATGGCGTTCCTGACCCGGGACACGGGGGCGGCGACCGCGCTCGGGCTGTTCGCGACGTCGTGGCTGGGCCTCGGCGCTCTGCACATCGCCGCGCCCGCCCAGCAGACCAGCACGGCCGTCGGCATGTTCCTGGCCGCGTTCGCGGTGATGCTGGTGCCGATCGCCGTCGCCGGGTTCATGGGGAAGACGCTGCTCGGCATGGTGCTGACGGTCTCGTCGCTGCGGGCCGCGCTCGCGGCGGCCTTCCAGTTGGGTGCGCCGCAGGCGCTGGAGTCGGCGAACGCGGCAGCCGCGTTCCTGCTGTTCGCGCTGTCGGTGTACGCAGGTACGGCGTTCCTCGTGGAGGACATGCGCCAGCAGACGGTGCTGCCGATCCTCCGCCGCGGCGAGGCCCGCCGCGCGCTGGCCGACGAGCTGGCCGGGCAGTACGGGCGGCTGCCGCTGGAGCCGGGGGTGCGACGGCAGCTGTGACGCCGCCGCCGCGCCCCGGACCCGGCGTCAGTCGTCGCCGGTCGGCAGTTCCGGCTCCGTTTCGATCGCGGTCAGCTCCTCCTCCGTGAGCAGCCGGGAGCGGATGAGGAACCGCACGCCTTCCGGCGCCTCGAGCGAGAAGCCGCTCCCCCGCCCCGGCACGACGTCCACGGTCAGGAAGGTGTGCTGCCAGTACGCGAACTGGTCGGCGCTCATCCAGAACGGCGCGTCGTCGCCGACGTGTCCGAGAAGGACGTCGGCGCCGCCGACCCGGAACTCGCCGCGCGGGTAGCACATCGGGGAACTGCCGTCACAGCAGCCGCCCGATTGGTGGAACATCACCGGCCCGTGGGCGGCCGTCAGCCGGCCGACGAGCTCTCCGGCGGCCGGTGACAGCTCCACACGTCGGGTCCGCTCGGCCATCAGAAGAACCCGAGCTTCTGCTCGGAGTAGCTGACCAGCAGGTTCTTGGTCTGCTGGTAGTGATCGAGCATCATCTTGTGATTCTCGCGGCCGATGCCGGAGTTCTTGTACCCGCCGAAGGCGGCGTGCGCGGGGTAGGCGTGGTAACAGTTCGTCCACACCCGGCCGGCCTTGATCTCCCGGCCCATCCGGTAGGCGGTGTTGCCGTCGCGGGTCCACACG
>DASSBO010000405.1:0-9611 GCA_035698655.1 Streptomyces sp. | reverse complement strand
AGTTCGGCCAGCTTGTCGACCGGTGCCGTGCCCGTGACGACCGTGGTCCAGCCGTCGTCCCGGCGCACCAGAGCGTCGTACTTGTCGCCGTGCCACGTCACCCAGTTGTCGCCGTCGATCGTGCGGCTCTCGTCGGTCTTGTGCGCGCCCTGGGTGACCTGCTCCACGTAGGGCAGCGGCCGCGCGTCGCTCTGCTCGACGGCCGCGTACTGGTCCTTCCCGGTGAGGAAGCCCAGGTGCCAGGCCGCGCCGCCCTTGTCGCTGGTCGCGTCGTAGGTGACGGAGGTGGCCCGCCAGCCCTTCGGCAGGCCCTGGGGAGCCACGATCGGGTACGGCGCCGCCCGGCGTGCCGTGCTCAGCTCGACCTGGTAGTTCACCGTCTTCACGGGGTTCTGGTCGGCGTCGTGCGGGATGAACAGGTAGATCACGCCCGCGGCGAGCACGATGACGGCGAGCGAGAGCACCATGTCCCGCACCGTCTGCGTACCGCGCTTCTTGTCTGCTGCCACCGGACCATCGTCCCCCATGCCCCGATCCGTCCCGAGGACGGGTACCGCTCCCGGGTACACGAGGGGGTGGCGCCGCTCATCCGTGGGGTGCTCTGCTCATATTGTCCATCCCTCGATAGAGTCATGAGCACCCTCACCCCGCGGCCGTCGCCGTACAGAAAGGTGCGCTCCGATGACCGATCATCATCACCTTCCCTCGCAGCTCGAGGTCTCTCCGGAGGCCCCCGACCGCAACCTCGCTCTCGAACTGGTCCGCGTCACGGAGGCCGGAGCCATGGCCTCGGGCCGCTGGGTCGGCCGCGGAGACAAGAACGGCGCCGACGGCGCGGCCGTGAAGGCCATGCGCACGCTGGTCTCCACGGTCTCGATGAACGGCGTCGTCGTGATCGGCGAAGGGGAGAAGGACGAGGCCCCGATGCTGTTCAACGGCGAGCGGGTCGGCGACGGCACCGGCGCGGAGTGCGACGTCGCCGTGGACCCGGTCGACGGCACGACGCTGACGGCCAAGGGCATGGCCAACGCCGTGTCCGTACTGGCCGTGGCGGACCGGGGCACCATGTTCGACCCGTCCGCCGTCTTCTACATGGACAAGCTCGTGACCGGCCCGGAGGCCGCCGAGTACGTCGACATCGACGCGCCGGCGTCCGTCAACATCCGGCGGATCGCCAAGTCCAAGGGCTGCGCGCCGGAGGACGTCACGGTCGTGGTGCTCGACCGGCCGCGGCACGAGGGCATCGTGAAGGAGATCCGGGAGTCCGGCGCCCGCATCAAGTTCATCTCCGACGGCGACGTCGCGGGCGCCATCATGGCCGTCCGCGAGGGGACCGGCGTGGACCTGCTGCTCGGCGTGGGCGGCACCCCGGAGGGCATCATCGCCGCCTGTGCGATCAAGTGCCTCGGCGGGACGATACAGGGCAAGCTGTGGCCCAAGGACGACACCGAGCGGCAGCACGCGCTGGACGCCGGGCACGACCTGGACCGGGTGCTGACCACCGACGACCTGGTCAGCGGCGACAACGTCTTCTTCGTCGCGACCGGCATCACCGACGGCGACCTGCTGCGCGGCGTCCACTACCGGGCGGAGACCGCCTACACGCAGTCCCTCGTCATGCGGTCCAAGTCGGGCACCATCCGGAAGATCGACTCCACCCACAAGCTGTCCAAGCTGCGGGCCTACAGCGCCGTCGACTTCGACCGGGCGCGCTGACCGGGCGGGCGGGCCCCCGCCCGCGGGCGCGCCCCGACCAGCGGCTCATCACATCGGGTGAATGACTGGCCGATTGTTGCGTCTGGCAACGCAGAGTTGTCAAGCTGTTGCACAACGTCAGACCCGATCGGAGGCCCCGTGTCATTCGGTGAGCAGCCCGCGTACCTGCGCGTCGCCGGCGACCTGCGCCGCCAGATCGTCGACGGCAGGCTGCCGCCGCACACCCGGCTGCCTTCCCAGGTTCAAATCCGGCGGGAGTACGGCGTCTCCGACACCGTCGCGCTGGAGGCGCGCAAGGTGCTGATGGCCGAGGGGCTGGTCGAGGGCCGGTCCGGGTCCGGGACGTACGTGCGGGAGCACCCGCTGCCCCGCCGGGTGGTGCGCAGCGGCTACCGGTCGATGGACGACCCGAGCCCGTTCCGGCAGGAGCAGGCCGACGAGGACGTGAAGGGCACCTGGGAGTCGGTCAGCGAGCAGGTCGACGCCCCGCCCGGCACGGCCGAGCGGCTGCGGATCGCACCGGGCGCGCGCGTGATGCGCACGCGCTACGTCTACCGGACGGACGGCGAGGCGGTGATGACGTCGGTCTCGTGGGAGCCGCTGGAGCTCACCGGGCGCACGCCCGTGATGCTGCCCGAGGAGGGGCCGCTCGCCGGAAAGGGCGTGGTGGCGCGCATGGCCGCGATCGACGTCGTCGTGGACAACGTCGCCGAAGAGGTGTGCGTGCGTCCCGGGCAGGCGGAGGAGACGGCCGCCTTCGGCGGCGTGCCCGGGCGCTCGGTGCTGGCCGTCGAGCGCACGTACTTCGCCGGCCGCCGCCCGGTGGAGACGGCGGACGTGGTCGTGCCCGCCGACGGCTTCCGGCTCGCCTACCGGCTGCCGGTGAAATGAATTCCGGCCCCGGTCCGGCCCGCCCGTCGGCCGGTTGGTGCGAACACCTGGCCGAAACCATGTGCCCTTCGTGCCAACCCGAATGCGGTGGGTAAGGGTCGGGGCGTAGGCTCTGGCATATGCGAAGTGCGAGCGGCGACAGCAGCACCGTGCTGCCCTGGCTCCTCATACGCCAGGACGGGCACGGAAACCGGTACCGCGTCGGCAGCTATGCCACCCGTGACGAGGCGCAGGCGGCGGCGGACCGACTCGGGCGGAGGAGCGGGAGCGATGCCGACCGCGCGGAGGGCTATCTGGTCGAGTCCAGGGACCGCTGACCGCCGGGTGCCGCCGCACCTCAGGCTGTGCTCGGGTCTGAGCGCGTGCAGAATCGGGTAGTAGGCAACTGATCCCACTTGGCTGAAATCATTCGGCCGAAGGTCTACCCGATCAGGACGTGGGCGGCGTGGCACAGACCGCTGGACCGGACGGCGCATCGCCGGGCACGGCTGCCGACCGCCGGGGCCGCTCACCGGGCGAGGAGGCCGCCTCCCTGCTGGACTCGCTGCACGCCGCCGTCGCCGTCCTCGACCTGAGCGGCCGGGTGCTGCTGTGGTCGCACGCCGCGCAGGACCTGCTGGGCTGGACGCCGGAGGAGACCCTCGGCGAACACGTCGCAGCCGTGCTGCTGCCGCCCGCCGGGGACAGCGCCGCCGAGGCGCGGCAGCTGACCGAGGCGCTGCGCGGCGAGGAACAGTGGCACGGCGTGCTGACCGCCCGGCACCGGGACGGCCGCGACATCCCGCTGGAGGGCCGCGCCGCCGTGCTGCGCACCGGCGACGGCAGTCCCGTCATCGTCGCCACCGCGGTGGAGGCGAGCCGGCTGCGCACCATCGAGCACGACCTGGCCGCCTGCGACGCGCTGTTCGCCTCCTCGCCCCTGGGCATCGCCTTCATCGACACCGAGTTGCGCTACGTCCGCATCAACGAGGCCCTCGCCCGTCTCAACGGCGTGCCGCTGGCCGAGCACCTCGGCCACACCGTGCACGACGTGCTGCCGGCCGACGTCGCCGACGAGATCGTGCAGATCCAGACGGCCGTCCTGCGCACCGGCCGGCCCGTCGTCGACATCCTCACCCCGGCACCCGACGGCACCGGCGCCCGCTCGGTCTCCTACAGTCGGCTGACCGACCACCGCGGCCGCGTCCTCGGCCTCACCTGCACCGTCATGGACATCACCGAGCGCCGTGACGCCCTGCAGAAGGTCGAGCGGGCCCGGCAGCGCCTCGCCCTCCTCGACCACGTCGCCGGCGCGCTGCGCAACCTGCTCGACGTGCGCCCCACCGCCCGCGCGTTCGCCCGCGCCCTGGTGCCCGGCTTCGCCGACTACGCCGGGGTGATGCTGTACGGGGCGGTCGCCTACGGCGGCGAGCTGCCCGAGCCGGGCACGCCCGCCCTGTCCCCGCTGCTCCAGCTGGGCGTGGCCGCCAGGGGACGCGGCCCGGCCGTCGACCGGCTGCTGCACGTCGGCCAGGACATCGCCTTCCAGCCGGACTCCTTCTTCGCCACCGCGCTGACCACCGCCACCCCGCACCTGGCACGCAGCCGCGAGGAACTGATCGCCGCCACCTATCCCGGCGACCCGAAGATCCAGGCCGCGATCGATCTGGACATCGAGTCGCTGATGGCCGTGCCGCTGTCCGCCCGCGGCATCGTGCTGGGGCTGCTCGTCATCAGCCGCACCGGCGGCCGCGACGCGTTCGACGACGACGATCTGGCGCTGGCCGTCGAGATCGCCGACCGGGCGGGCATCTCGCTCGACAACGCCCGGCTCTACGACCGGGAACGCGAAGGCGCCCTGATGCTGCAGCGCAGCCTGCTCCCGCAGCACGTGCCCGCACCGCCGGGGGTGCGCGTCGCCTACCGCTACGTGCCCGGCAGCAGCGGCGCCGAGGTCGGCGGCGACTGGTTCGACGTCATCCCGCTGGTCGGCGGGCGGGTGGCCTTCGTCGTCGGCGACGTGATGGGCCACGGCCTGCAGGCCGCCGCCACCATGGGACGGCTGCGCACCGCCGTGCGCACCCTCGCCGGACTGGACCTGTCCCCGGAGGACCTGCTGCAGCGGGTCGGCGAACTCGCCGACGACCTCACGCCCAGCCCCGACGAGCCGTTGATGGCCACCTGCGTCTACGCCGTCTACGACCCCGGAACCCGCCGCTGCTGCCTGGCCCGCGCCGGCCACCTGCCGCCGCTGCTGCTCACCCGCTCCCCGGAGGGCGGGCGGCAGGCGCACGCGGTCGACATCCCCTCCGGCGCCCCGCTGGGAGTCGGCGGCGTCGCCTTCGAGTCGGCCGAGTTCGAGGTCGAGGAGGGCGCCGTGCTGGTGCTCTACACCGACGGGCTCATCGAGAACCGCGGCGAGGCCATCACCGACGGCGTCGACCGGCTGCGCGGCCTGCTGAGCACCGCCCCCGCCGCGCCCGCCTCCGCCGCACGCGACGACGTGTCCCTCGAGGACGCCTGCGACACGGTCATCTCCACGCTCGGCTCGACCATCTCCGGGCACGCCACCGACGACGTGGCGCTGCTGATGGCACAACTCGGCGGCCTCCCCGAAGGCTCGTCGGCCGCCTGGACGTTCCCCGCCGAGAGCCACGCGGTGCGGCACGCCCGCGCGACCGTCCGCCGCACCCTGCACGAGTGGGGGCTGGCCGCCATCGAGGACGAGGCCGTGCTGCTGGTCAGCGAACTGGTGACCAACTCGCTGCGGTACGCGCACGGCCCGATCGGCGTGCGCATGGTGCGCGGACGCTCCCTGCTCGTCGAGGTGTCCGACCCGCTGCCCGACCCGCCGCGCCCGCAGCAGGCCGGCGAGGAGGACGAGGGCGGCCGCGGACTGCAGCTCGTCGCCCGCTCCTCGCGCCGCTGGGGCACCCGGCACGGCGCGATGGGCAAGACCGTCTGGTTCGAACTCCCCCTGCCTGGTTAGGAGAGAGGCAGCGACACAGGACGGCGCGCAACCGGGCGCTTCCGGTCGCAATCGGCAGGAAGCGTGCAGTGATCGGGAAGGGTGTGTGTGCCTCCGGCGTGGCCTGCCACACTGCTCGAACCGGGAACGGCAACGGCAACGGCAACGGCCTATGGAAGGGGCGGCGTTGAGCGACATCCCAGTCGAGGCGGCGGGCAAGCCGGACGACGTGCGGCGGGCCCTGGCGCTGCTGAACGCCGCAGGCGCCCGCATCGGCAACTCCCTCGACCTGGAGACCACGGCGCGGGAACTGCTCGACGTCGCCGTGCCGCAGTTCTGCGACCTCGCCTCCGTCGACCTCTACGAGGACGTCCTGGCCGGCGACGACCCGCACCCGGCCGGACCAGACGACGGCACCGGCACGCTGCGCCGCGTCGCCTTCGCCAGC
This sequence comes from Streptomyces sp., assembly GCA_035698655.1. Lineage (GTDB taxonomy): Bacteria > Actinomycetota > Actinomycetes > Streptomycetales > Streptomycetaceae > Streptomyces. The sequence goes on along the minus strand of DASSBO010000405.1, from coordinate 3,609 downwards.
GCCGTCTCCGAAGGGCCGCTCATCCCCGCGCAGGGCGACGCCCCGGACGCCGCCCCCGTCACCGTCGGCTCCCGGCACGCCTACCCCGGCTCCTCGCCGTGCGCCGTGGCGCTGAGCACCGGCCGGGTGCAGCGGCTGCCCGGCGACGACGCCGGCGAGTCCGAACGGCTCGGCGCTGTCGTGCGGTCGACGCTGGCCGTGCCCGTCGCCGCGCGCGACCGGATCCTCGGACTCGTGCAGTTCTCCCGGGCCAAGGGCAGTCAGCCCTTCGGCGAGCGCGAGGCGGCGCTCGCAGCCGAACTGGCCACCCGCGCCGCCGTGTGCATCGACAACGCCCGGCTGTACCGCCGCGAGCACGAGCGGGCGCTGATACTGCAGCGCAGCCTGCTCCCGCCCGACGACCCGGATGCGGCCGGCATCGACATCGCCTGCCGCTACCTGCCCGGCAACGCCGCCGCCGAGATCGGCGGCGACTGGTTCGACGTCATCGAACTCCCCGGCCACCGCACGGCACTCGTCGTCGGCGACGTGATGGGCCGTGGCCTGCGCGCGGCCGTCGCCATGGGCGAACTGCGCACCGCCGTGCGCACGCTGGCGCTGCTCGACCTGGAGCCGGCCGAAGTGCTCGGCGCCCTGGACGAGGTGGCGCTCGGCCTGGGCGGGCCGCCCGGCGGCAGCAGCCGGCACTCCGGCCATCGCGAGTTCACCGTCCTCTCCGAGGTCTACCTGGCCACCTGCGTCTACGCCGTCTACGACCCGGTCACCCGGCGCTGCACCTTCGCCAACGCCGGCCACCTGCCGCCCGTCGTCGTCGAACCCGGAGGGACGGCCGACGGGCCGATGCTCCTGGAGGTGCCGCGCGGCGTGCCGCTCGGCGTCGGCGGCGAACCGTTCGAGGAGATCGAGGTCGAACTGCCCGACGGTGCCCTGCTCGCGCTCTACACCGACGGGCTCGTCGAGTCACGCGACCACCCCATCGACGAGGGACTCGACAGGTTCCGCAAGGCCATGGCCGACCCGCCCCAGGCGCTGGAGGACGTCGCCGACCGGGTGCTGACCACCCTCAACGTGCACCACGGCGAGGACGACATCGCGCTGCTGGTCGCCCGGGTCCAGGGGCTGCCGGCCGGAGCCGTGGGCGACTGGCGGCTGCCCGCCGAGCCGCGTTCGGTGGCGCTCGCCCGCGAACTGGCCCGCGACCAGCTGACGGTGTGGGGCCTGGAGGACCTCGCCGACACCACCGAGCTGCTGGTGAGCGAACTGGTCACCAACGCCCTGCGGCACGGCGACGGCGAGATCCGCTTCCGGATGCTGCGCGACCGCACCCTGGTGTGCGAGGTGTGGGACGCGGCGCTCGCCCAGCCGCGCCGCCGCCGCGCCCGTGCGACCGACGAGGGCGGGCGCGGCCTGCAGCTCGTCCAGCTGCTGTCCGCCGCATGGGGCAGCCGGCGGACGCCGCAGGGCAAGACCGTGTGGTGCGAACTGGCCCTGCCCGACGGCGACACGAAGCCGGCCGACCCGGCGGAGGCGCTGCTCAGCCTGTTCTGAGCCGCGGTGTTCCCGGTCAGTCCCGCGAGGCGGTCCAGCCGTCCGCGACGATGCGGGCGGCGTCGTGCGGCCGCTCGCCGTCGAACACCTTGTGCCGTCCGCTGTGCACCCGGACGTCGTCGACGTACACGCCTCGGCCCTGGTAGATGCTGTCGGTGACGTACCGCCAGCGCAGCTGCGTCGTGCCCTCCGGCAGCGACGCCGCCGCGTCCAGCCAGCGCCGGGCGGCGAACCCGGAGACCGTCCCGTCGGTCGACCAGCGGGGCCGCCCGGACCGCAGCTGCAGCGGCACGGCCTGCCAGTCGGCGCCGTCGGTCGCCGCCTGCAGCGTGCACAGGTCGGTGGACTCGGTGTCGTACCAGAGCCGGAACCGCAGCGCGCCGTCGTGCACCGCCGCGCGCAGCGGCACCCGCAGCGTCGCAACGGACTTGTCCTGCTGCCCGGAGAACCACGCCGTGCCGCCGGTGGCCGGGCGCACCGGCAGGGCCCGCGCCACCATCCGTGCCGGTGCCCGGCGGTAGTCGCTGGCCGTGCCCCACTCGCGGGTCGGGTGCACGCGGTTGGTCAGCAGCGTGAACACGGTCCCGCTGACCGGGTCGCACACCAGGTCGGTGCCGGTGTAACCGGTGTGCCCGAAGCTGACCGGGGAGGTCAGGGCGTCCATGTAGAAGCGCTGGTCGAGCTGGAAGCCGAGGCCGCGTGCCGCGCCGCCGCCCAGCCCCTCGTTGTAGTTCGTCAGCGTGCGGCGCACCCACTCCTCGCTGATGAGCCGCTTGCCGTCGTAGGTGCCGCCGTTGACCAGCATCTGGCCGAAGACGGCCATGTCGCGGGCCGTGGAGAACACCCCCGCGTGCCCGGCGACGCCGCCCAGGTACCAGGAGTTCTCGTCGTGCACGCTGCCGCGCACCATGCCGCGGCCCGTCCACGGCTGCCACTCGGTCGCCGCGATCCGGTCCAGCTTCGAGGCCGGCGGGTTGTACCCGGTGTCCGTCAGGCCCAGCGGCTCGGTGACGAGGCGCGCCACCAGCCGGTCCAGCCCCTCGCCGGTGATCTCCTGAAGCATCCGCCCGGTCGTGATGAGGTTCAGGTCCGAGTAGACGTAGTCCGTGCCGGGCTCGAAGACCAGCGGCTGGGCGTAGATCGCCGCCATCCGCGCGTCGTTGTCCGGGTAGGGGCCCAGGTCCATCCACGGCTTCATGCCGGAGGTGTGGGTGAGCAGCTGCTTGACCGTGATGGGCGTCTTGGCCGGGTCGGAGCGGTCGAAGTCCGGCAGGTACCTGCGCACCGGCGCGTCCACGTCGACCGTGCCCCGCTCGGCGAGCCGGATCACCACGACCGAGGTGAACAGCTTCGAGCAGGAGGCCATGTCGTAGATCGTGTCGGGCCGCGCCTCCACCCACTCCTCACGCGGCAACTCGACCGGCTTCCCGGCCTCGGCGTCCCACTTCGCGTAGCGCAGCGCGTAGCCGCGCGCCGCGTGCTCGACGACGACCCCGTTCCGGGCGGCCAGCAGCGCGAACCCCGGGTGCGAGGGATGCGGGCGGCCGGGTCCCGGCTCCATGTACGCCGCGGCCGCCGGCACGATCTTCTCGACGTACTCCTGCAGCATCCCGGCGTGCCGGGCGCTGCCCGGCCGCAGCACGTGCGGCCGGAAGTGCAGGTCGTCGGGCGTCACGGTCGGCGGGCCCGCCACGGACGCCGCGGCCGGCGCGGCCGCCGCGGGGGCGGCTCCGGTCAGCAGCGCCGCGCCCGGCACGGCGGCCGCGGTGCCCACCGCTGCTCCCAAGAAGTGTCGACGTCTCATCCTCAGCCCTCCGCCGGTGCGTACCTGTGACGACGCTGTGCAGTGCGTCGACCGGGGAGCGTAACCAGCCTGCGGCCTGTTGTGACCCGTCGTGCAGCGACGCCGTTGGGCCGACCTCTGGCGGGGGCGTCAGGTCACCCGATTCGCCGTCCCCGGCGTGCCGCGGACCGGCCCGGCCCGTTCAGTGGAACCACAGCTCTCCACGGCCCGGGAGGTCCCCCTCATGCACTCCGCCGTCGACACCGCCGCACGCCGCT
>DASSBO010000404.1:0-10565 GCA_035698655.1 Streptomyces sp. | reverse complement strand
CCGGCGCACGACGGTCAGCTCCTCGGCGGCGCCGCCCGCCGGGGGCGGGCCGCCGCCGGGCCGCCAGAAGGCCACGCTGCCTTCGCGCGGCGGGTGGGCGGGCAGGAACACGGCGGCGCAGCGCGTCAGATCGCCGGCCGTCATGACGCGACGGGCCGACAGCCGAAGGCCGTCCCACGTAGGGTCGGCGCATGGCGAGGATCGCGGAACTGACGTACTACCCCGTCAAGGGGTGCGCCGGGGTGCCGGCACAGGAAGCGGCACTGACGGACGCCGGGCTCGCGCACGACCGGAGCTTCATGGTGGTCGACGCGGACGGCACCTTCCGCTCGCAGCGCGGCGAGCCGCGGCTGGCCCGGGTGCGGCCGGAGGTGACGGACGGCGGCGAGCGGATCACGCTGCGGGCGCCCGGCATGGAGGCGGTGGGCCTCGACGTGGAGGTCACCGGGCCGCGCCACGACGTCACGATGTTCGGCAGGGCGTTCACCGGCATCGACCAGGGCGAGGAGGCCGCCGGCTGGCTCTCGGACTTCCTCGGCGAGCCGAGCCGGCTGATGCGGGTGCCGCCCGAGCACGACCGGGTCACCACCGGGCAGACGCCCGGCACCGCCGGCTACGCCGACGGGCACGCGGTGCTGATGGCCTCGCGGGCGAGCCTCGACGCGCTGAACGCGCGTCTGGCCGCGCGCGGCTGCGGCCCGCTGCCGATGAACCGGTTCCGGCCCAACCTCGTCGTCGACGGCTGGGACGAGCCGCACAGCGAGGACCGGGTGCGCCAGGTCACCGTCGGCGATGCGCAACTGGGCTACGCCAAACTCGCCATCCGCTGCGCCGTCACGACCGTCGACCAGGCGGAGGGAGTGAAGTACGGGCCCGAGCCGCTGCGCACCCTCGCCGACTACCGCCGCGCGGCCGCCGGCGGCGTGGCCTTCGGCGCCAAGTTCGCCGTGCTGCGCCCGGGCAAGCTGTCCGTCGGCGACGAGGTCGCCGTGAGCGCATGGGCGGACTCCGAACTGTAGGCACGCAGGCTGCCGGGCCGGCGCGGCGACGGGACGGTGTTCCATGCGTTCCATGCTGCCGGACGGCACTGACAGTGGGCTTCGGCCGGGAGGGACACGCACGGTGCACAGGTCGTTACGGGGTCAGGGTCGGGCGACGGCGGTCCTGGTGGCATCCGCCGCGCTGGTGGGGACGTCGGTCGCCTGCGTGGTCGCCGCGGCGGAGGCGGACAGCTCCGCGGTGACCGTGCAGGTGGTGGACCCGGATGCCCGGCCCCGTCCGACGCGCGCCGAGATCGTCGGGGCCCTGCAGGTGAAGCTGGCCGCGGACGGCAGGCAGCTGCCGCCCGGCTGGCAGGACTGGCCGACGCAGGAACTGCGGGCGCGGCTCCGGACGGAGACCTACCGCGGCATCGACCCCGAGGACCTCGACCCGGGCATGGACTTCAACCCGTGCGGCGCGTGGACGAAGTGGTTCAAGCCCGGTTGCTGGTGACCCCGCGGCTCAGCCGCCGCAGGTGAGCAGCCCCGCCTCCTGTTTCGCCTGCAGCACGTGCGCGGCCGCGTCGTGCACCTTCGCCTGGAAGTCCGGATCCGTCTGTGCCCGGTCGAGGACCGCGTCGTACATGGCCGGGAGGGTGCCGGGGTCGACGGTGAGGACGACGGTGCCGCCGCGCTGGACGAAGCGGACCGCCCGGGTGCCGGCGGGGATGTCCTGGACGGCGGCCGCCGCGCCGAGGTCGTCGGACATGATGACGCCGGTGAAGCCGAGGTCGCCGCGCAGCATGTCCTGCAGCACGGTCGGGGAGAAGGCGGCCAGGTGGTCGGCGTCGATCTTCGTGTAGCGGGCGGTGGAGACCATCACGACGTCGATGCCGTCGTCGACGGCGGCCTGGAAGGGCTGCAGGTAGGGGTCGTCGCGGGTGGTGACGTCGTCGACGACGTCCTCGGTGGTGTCGGTGTTGCCCAGCACGCGGCCCAGACCGGGGAAGTGCTTGCCGGCGGTCTGCACGCCGGCCGCCCGCATCCCGGCGGCGAACGCGGTGCCGTGGTCGGCGACGGTGCCGGGCGTGTGGCCGAACTCGCGGTAGTAATAGCCGATCGGCTTGTTGTCGCGGCCCAGGTCGGCAGGGACGGTGTCCAGTACGGGCGCCAGGTTCAGGTTGACGCCGGCCTGCCGCAGCTGCTCGCCCCAGCCTTCCGCCCGGTCGGTGAGCGTCGGCGTGGACCAGCCGCCCTGGGTCAGCGCGGTGGGCATGTCGTCGAAACCGGGCCCCTTCAGGTGCTGGACGTAGCCGCCCTCCTGGTCGGCGGAGATCCACGGCGCGACGCCTGCCGACCCGGTGGCGTGGTCTCGCACCTTGCCGGCGACGCGGGCGGTCGCGGCCACCCCGGCGCTGCTGCCGCCGGTGAGGATCACGCCGCCGAGGTGGTGGTCGGTGACGGACTGCAGCTGTTTCGCGGTCGGGTCGTCGGCGTCCACACCGGAGACGAAGAGCTGGCCGACCTGCTGCGGGAGACTCATCCCGTCCAGGGTGCTCTCCGCGCACGTGCGGGCTTCGGTGCGGTGCGAGGCGCTGTGCGAGGCGGAGCGTGACGGTGGGCCGCCGTCCGTGGGCGCGCACTGGGCGGCCACCGGCAGGGCCACCAGCGTCAGCGCGAGGGCGGAGGCGGAGGAGAGGGTCCGGGTTCGGGTGGGGAAGGGCCGCATGGTGCTTGTGCCTCCTCGAGGCTGTGGGGGGAAACGGCGAGGCGGTGGCCGCCGGGCCCGCGGGCCCGGCGGCCGTCACGCCGAGCGGGGGGCTCAGCAGGGGTTCTCGTTGGTGCACCTGGCGAAGGCCCGCAGCCGGCTCAACGAGCCGTTGAAGACGTCACGGTCGACGTTGCCGCTGACGCCGCTGACCCGCCCGGTCGCGGTGTACTGCCAGATCGTCCAGGTCGGGAAGTTGGGCAGCTGTCCCACGCTGCTGCTCCAACGGGCGATCATCAGCGGGTTGGTGCTGCGGAACGCGCCGGAGTTGCCGGTGCACTGCCGCCACCAGTCGTTGGTCGTGTAGATGGCCGGGTAGCGGCCCGTCAGGTTCTTCACCGTGTCGGAGAAGTTCTTGATCCAGCGGACCATGCCGGCGTCGGACTTGCCGTAGCAGGTGCCGCCGGAGGGGTTGTACTCGATGTCCAGCAGCGGCGGCAGCGTCTTGCCGTCGGCCGACCAGCCGCCGCCGTTGTTGACGAAGAAGCGCGCCTGCGTGGCGCCCGAGGAGTAGTTGGGCCGGGCGAAGTGGTACGCGCCGCGGATCAGGCCCTGGTTGTAGGAGTGGATGTAGTTGGCGTCGAACCTGGGGTCGGTGTAGGACGTGCCGCCGGTGGCCTTGATGTAGGCGAACCGGATGCCGTCGTTGTAGACCGAGTTCCAGTTGATCGAGCCCTGCCAGTGGCTGACGTCGATGCCCTTGGGGCCGGACGGCATCAGCGAGGGCGCCAGGGAGGGCGCGCCGGGGCCCTCGTGGGCGGCGATGGTCGAACCCATCGCGTGGTCGTGGAAGCCCGGTCTGGCCTGGTCGGCCGCGGCGTTGCCGGCCGTGGAGGCCAGCAGGGCCGGGACCGCCAGTGCGCAGACGGCGATCAGCCGGGCGGCGCGGGACCGCAGGCCGGCACGGGCGGTCCGAGGGGCGATGGTGCGAGGGGAGCGTGGGGCGCGCGATGGGGACACGGCGGATTCCTCTCGTCGTTCTGTCACCTTCTGTCAGGGACAGGCGGCGAACACGCTAGAAGTGAACTCCCCACATCCGCCATAGAGTTGACATGCCCATCGCTTGATTTGCGTATTCGTTATCGCCACTGGCAGGACCGGTGAAAGGTCCCGGCACCACCGGCACGGCGCCGATTGTGGTGCCCGCCGCCATTACCCGTCCCCGGCGGCCTTCCTACGGTGGCTGCGCCCTGTACGCCACACCGGGAGGCCCCGATGCCGCTGCCCGCCTCACCGCCCGGCGCCCCGGCGCCCGCCCGCCGCAGACGAGCCGCGCTCGCCGCACTCGCCGGCCTCCTCATCGGCGGCACGCTCACCACGCCCGCCGCCCACGCGTCCCCCGCCCGGCACGACCGGCCCGACCGGCACTGCGCGCACATCGGCAACCTGCACGTGCCCGGCGCGGCCCGCCAACAGGCCGACTGCCTGGACGAACTGACGACCGCCGGCACCGTCGCCTCCGGCCACACCGACCCCGCCGACTGGGCCGGCCTCACCCCCGCCGGCCTGGACACGCCCACCGGCGTCCCCGGCATCCAGATCGACGGCTACTTCCCCGACACCTCCACCACCAACACCCACCACGGCTGGAACCACGACTCCCAGTTCGTGCTGCGGCTGCCCGACCACTGGAACGGCGGACTCGTCGTCACCGGCTCCCCCGGCGTCCGCGCCCAGTACGCCAACGACCACGCCGTCGCCGACTTCGTCCTTGCCCGCGGCTACGCCTTCGCCGCCACGGACAAGGGCAACACCGGCGGCGCCTTCTACCGCGACGGCCACGCCCCCGGCCAGGCCATCGCCGAGTGGAACCACCGCGTCACCCAGCTGACGCGCGCGGCCCGCGCAGTCGTCGCCCAGCGCTACCACCGCCCGGTCCGCCGGACGCTGGCCGCCGGGGTGTCCAACGGCGGCTACCTGGTGCGCTGGCAGCTGGAGAACCACCCGGAGCTCTACGACGGCGGCATCGACTGGGAAGGCACCCTGTGGCGGAAGAACGGTGCAGGCCCCAACCTGTTCACCTACCTGCCCGACGCGCTGCGTGCCTACCCCCGATACGCCGACGGCGGCCCGGACGCCGACGCCGCCCACGACGCCATGGTCGCCGCCGGGTTCCCCGCCGGGTCGGAGTTCCTGTGGCCCTATCACTACCGGTACTACTGGGACGTCACGCAGCGGATCTACCGCGAGGAGATCGACCCCGGCTACGACGGCGCGACCGAGGCCGGCACCCCGTACTGCACCCCCGGCAGCCCCGACTGCGACGCCGACTACGACTACGCCGCCCGGCCGCAGGCCGTCCACGACGCCGTGTCCTCCATCGGCCTGACCGGCCGCATCGGCAAGCCCCTGATCACCCTGCAGGGCACCCTGGACGTGCTGCTGCCCATCAGCACCGACTCCGACGTCTACGCGCGCATGGTCCGCGACGCCGGCCGCGCCGGGATGTACCGCTACTACCGCATCGAGGACGGCACCCACGTCGACGGGCTCTTCGACACCTTCCCCGAACGGCTGCGGCCGCTGACGCCCTGTTTCCAGTCCTCCTTCACCGCACTCGAGGGCTGGCTGGGCCACCGCGGCACGCCGCCGCGCAGCCACACCGTGCCGCGCCCGGACGGCGCCTCCCCGGCCGACCTGGTGAACGACTGCCGCCTGGACGGCGCCCGGCACTGACACCCCTGCACGCCGCCCCCGGCGCGCCGGCCTCGTGATGCGGGGCGCGGCGCCCGGGGGCAAGCTGGTTTATCACGGAGCGCGCAGTGCCACTCGGCACGACGGCCCGCAGCCAGTGGTGGGCCCGTGCGAAAAGGAGTGTGTGTTGACGTCAGCGCAGAACCCCGGCAGCAGCGGCGGCGGTCACGGCGGTCACAGTCTCGGCGGCGGCCCCACCCTCACCACCCGGATCCCCGCCCGGCTCGACCGGCTGCCCTGGTCGCGCTGGCACTGGATGATCGTCATCGGGCTCGGCACGGTGTGGATCCTCGACGGACTCGAGGTCACCATCGTCGGCAACATGGCCAGCCGGCTGTCCGAGAGCGGCAGCGGCCTGGACATCACGGACGCTCAGGTGACCGGCCTGGCCGCCGCGCTGTACGTCGCCGGCGCCTGCTCCGGTGCCCTGTTCTTCGGCTGGCTCACCGACCGGTTCGGCCGGAAGAAGCTCTTCATGATCACCCTGGCGGTCTACCTGGGCGCCACGGCGCTGACGGCCGTGTCCTTCTCCGTGTGGTGGTTCTTCGTCTTCCGCTTCCTCACCGGCTTCGGCATCGGCGGCGAGTACGCGGCCATCAACTCCGCCATCGACGAGCTGATCCCCTCCTACTACCGGGGACGCGTCGACCTGATCATCAACGGCAGCTTCTGGCTCGGCGCGATCGCCGGATCGCTGCTGTCCCTGGTCACCCTCGACACCGACATCTTCGCCAAGAACGTCGGCTGGCGGGTCAGCTTCGCCCTCGGCGTGCTCTTCGGGCTCATCATCCTCGTGGTGCGCCGCCACGTCCCGGAGTCGCCGCGCTGGCTGTTCATCCACGAACGGGGGCGCGAGGCCGAGGAACTCGTCGGCCGCGTCGAGGACGAGGTGCGGCGCGAGACCGGCCACGACCTGCCCGAGCCCGGCGAGTCGATCACCGTCCACCAGCGCAAGAGCATCGGCTTCGGCGTCATCGCCCGCACCGTCATGAGCAAGTACAAACGGCGCGGTGTCCTCGGCCTGTCGCTGTTCATCGGGCAGGCGTTCCTCTACAACGCCATCACCTTCGGATTCGGCGCGATCCTGGCCTCCTTCTACGACGTGAAGTCCTCCCACATCGGCTACTTCTTCGTCGTCATCGCGGCCGGCAACTTCATCGGCCCGCTGCTGCTCGGGAAGCTCTTCGACACCCTCGGCCGCCGCATCATGATCTCCGGCACCTACCTGCTCTCCGGCCTCCTGCTGTTCGCCACCGCAGCCGTCTTCGACGCCGGGCTGCTGAGCGCCAAGACCCTCACCCTGTGCTGGGCCGTCGTGCTCTTCTTCGCCTCCGCCGGGGCCAGCAGCGCCTACCTGACCGTCTCGGAGGTCTTCCCCATGGAGACCCGGGCGCTGGCCATCGCCTTCTTCTACGCGATCGGCACCGCCGCCGGCGGGATCAGCGGGCCCATCGTCTTCTCCCGGCTCACCACCTCGGGCAACGTCACCGACACGACGATCGCCTTCTGCATCGGTGCCGCGCTGATGTGCGCGGCCGGCATCGTCGCCGCGTTCCTCGCCGTCCACGCCGAACGCCGCTCGCTGGAGGACATCGCGACGCCGCTGTCCAAGGCCTCGGCACACTGACACGCCGGGGCGGCGTCACCTCAAGGCGGCGGCCTGCGTGCGCAGGTGCGCGTGCACCCCGTCGTACCCGGGCGTCGCAGGCGCCGGCAGCCACTGTTTGCGGACCTTCGCCACCGACGTGTAGTTGCTGTCGCAGACGTTCGCCAGCGGCGACTCGACCGCCTGGGTGAGGAACTGGTAGGCGTCCAGCTCCGAGAAGCCGTAGTCGCGGGCCAGCCACTGCACCAGGTCCAGCTGCGCGATGCGGAAGGCGTCCTCCAGCGGGCGGGCGGAACCGGTGGAGATCAGATGGCTGTCGGACTCGATGCGCGGCCAGGGCGTCGGGACGCCCTTGAGCAGTTCGACGATGACGACGGAGTGCATCGCCGTCTCCACCGCCACGCCGCAGGTCTCTCCCTCGCCCTGCCGGGCGTGGCCGTCCCCCAGGCTGAACAGCGCGCCCTCGACGTTGACGCCCAGGTAGCAGGTCACTCCGGCGCGCATCTCGGGGGTGTCCATGTTCCCGCCGTGCGCGTCGGGGACCAGGGACGAGCGCGCCTCGAGGTTGGCGGGCGCGACGCCGACCGTGCCGTGCATCGGGTCCATCGGCAGTTCGAGCGGCGGGCCGGCGGGGAGGCCGTCGCGGGCGGTGAAGCGGCACACGCCGCGCTCGTTGTCCAGCTCCCAGATCCACACGGCCTCCGGCAGCGGCGGCTGCAGCGTCGCCGTCGCGTGCGTGGAGGTCAGCGCCCCGAACAGCGGCACGGTGGTCGAGGCCGCCCAGTCACGGCGCGGGGTGACCGAGACGAAGTGCACGGCGAGGGTGTCGCCGGGTTCGGCGCCCTCGATGTGGAAGGGGCCGGTCTGCGGGTTGACGAAGGGGAACTCGCACACTTCGGACACCAGGTCCTTCGTGGTACGCACGCGCCCGCCGAAGCAGTCCTCGGTGAACACGTCGAGCACGGTTCCCGGCGCGATCCGCGCCACGGCCGGTGCGCCCCCGAACGTCCAGGCGTACTCCTCCGGCCCGGGCCGCACCGTCACGACCGCCGTGTCACCCATCTGCCCCTCCTCGCCGTCGACCGACCCGGCCATTGTCCGCCTCGAAGAGCGCGGGCAGAAGACCTCAGCCCGCCGCCGCGCGCAACTCCTCCCAGGCCCGGCGGATCTGCGGCTCCAGTGCCTCGAGGGGGCCGTCGTTGTCGATGACGACGTCGGCGACGGCCAGCCGCTCGGAGCGGGAGGCCTGCGCCGCCATGCGGGCGCGGGCATCGGCCTCCGGCATGCCGCGCAGCCGGGTCAGCCGGTCCAGCCGGGTCTCCTCGCTCGCGTCCACCACCAGCACCCGGTCGTAGAGCGTCGCCAGTCCGTTCTCGGCGAGCAGCGGCACGTCGTGGACGACGACCGCGTCCGGGGCCGCGGCCGCCTCGAGTTCGGCCGAACGGGCCGCCACCAGCGGATGCACGATGGCGTTGAGCGCCGCCAGCCGGTCCGGGTCGGCGAAGACGACGGCGCCGAGCGCCGGCCGGTCCAGGGATCCGTCGGGCGCGAGGATCTGCTGCCCGAACTCGGCGACGACGGCGCGCAGTCCGTCCGTGCCCGGCGCCACGACCTCGCGGGCGATGCGGTCCGCGTCGACGACGACGGCCCCCAGCTCGCCCAGCCTGCGCGAGACCTCGCTCTTGCCCGCACCGATCCCGCCGGTGAGTCCCACCTTCAGCATGCGGCCACGCTATCGGGTCAGCTGCCGGCGGCGCCGGGACCCTCGTCCCGCGGCGTCTCGCCGCTGGCGTCGTGTTCGGCGAGGAAGCGTTCGAAGACCGCGCCGAGTTCGTCGGCGGAGGGCAGCTCGGCCGGTTCGGCGACGAGGTTGCCGCGGGAGGCGGCGCCGGCCACCGCGTCGTACTGCTGCTCCAGGCCGCGGACGACGGAGACGAGTTCCTCGTCGCCCTCGGCCAGCTGCCGCTCGATCTCGTTCTGGGTGGACAGCGCGTCGCCCCGCAGGACGTGCGCGAGCTCCGGCAGCACCAGACCGGTGGAGGAGGTGACGGCCTCCAGCACGACGAGGGCGGCGTCCGGGTACGGGGAACGGGCCAGGTAGTGCGGGACGTGCGCGGCGAAGCCCAGCACGTCGTGCCCGGACTCGGCGAGCCGCAGCTCGATCAGCGCGGCGGCACTTCCCGGGACCTGCGCCTCGTCGAAGAAGGTGTCGTGCTTCGGCATCAGGTCGGGCCGGTTGCCGTGCGGGGTCAGCCCGACCGGCCGGGTGTGCGGGACGCCCATCGGGATGCCGTGGAACCCGACGGCGAGCCGCACTCCGAGCCGCTGCACGATCTCGCGGACGGCGACGGCGAAGCGCTCCCACTCCACGTCCGGCTCGGGACCGGACAGCAGCAGGAACGGCGCGCCGGTGGCGTCGCGCACCAGGCTGACCTCCAGGCGGGGCTCGTCGTAGGAGACCCACTGGTTGCCGCGGAAGGTCATCATCGGCCGCCGCGAGCGGTAGTCGGTGAGCCGGTCGGCGTCGAAACGGGCGACGGTCTCGCGGGGCTGGTCCTCCAGCAGCCGCTCGACGAGCTGCCCGCCGGTCTCGCCCGCGTCGAGGAAGCCCTCGAAGTGGTAGAGCAGGGTCAGCCCGGCGGCGCCGCTCTCGCCGATGATCTCGTCCACGGCACGGAGCCCGCTCGGCTCCCACTCGTACAGGCCCTTCGGTTCCAGCACGCTCAGCTCCTTGTCGGCTACTTCGGGGTCAACGTACCGTCCGCCCCGCGCATTCCCGCAGCGCGGGCAGGTGTACCGAACGCGGGAAGGCCCGCACCCCTTCAGGGGTGCGGGCCTTCCGGAACCGTCCGGAATCTGCGGTCAGCTCTGGCCGCCGGCCAGCTTCTCGCGGAGCGCGGCGAGCGCCTCGTCCGAGGCGAGCGCACCCGAGTCGTCGGAGGACTCCGACGAGTAGGAGCCGCCGCCGCCCTGAGCGCCGCCGCCGCCCTGCGAGGCAGCCTGGCCGGCAGCGCCCTCGGCCGCCGCCTGCTCGTCGGCCTCGCGGGACTTGATGACCTGCGCCTGGTGCTGCTCGAAGCGGGCCTGCGCGTCGGCGTACTGGCGCTCCCACTCCTCGCGCTGCTTCTCGTAGCCCTCGAGCCAGTCGTTGGCCTCCGGGTCGAAGCCCTCGGGGTAGATGTAGTTGCCCTGGTCGTCGTAGGACGCGGCCATGCCGTACAGGGTCGGGTCGAACTCGACGGCGGTCGGGTCGCCGCCGAAGGCCTCGTTGGCCTGCTTCAGCGAGAGGCTGATGCGGCGACGCTCGAGGTCGATGTCGATGACCTTGACGAAGATCTCGTCGTTGACCTGGACGACCTGCTCCGGGATCTCCACGTGGCGCTCGGCCAGCTCGGAGATGTGGACCAGACCCTCGATGCCCTCGTCGACGCGGACGAACGCACCGAACGGCACCAGCTTGGTGACCTTGCCGGGCACGACCTGGCCGATCTGGTGGGTGCGGGCGAACTGCTGCCAC